>NZ_CP151979.1:1815000-2117500 GCF_038593265.1 Ureibacillus sp. FSL W7-1570 | reverse complement strand
TGGATGATCCAAAAGGGGTATTTGGCGGGGAAGAATCCATTCATACCTTTGTGAGAAAAGGGTTGGAAGAAGACATGCCGGAAGCTTATCAAGTGTTGGACAAGTTCCACTGGACAACCGATGATATGGAAGCGGTCATGCTTGATATATCGAATGGCATGAGTCCGGAAGAAGCAGCGGGCAAATGGGTGGAAGAAAATGCGGAAAAAGTCGCTGAATGGACGTCAGGAAATAAATAAGGGAAAGAATTTCAAAAAGAGCGGATGAAGCGTTTCATTCGCTCTTTTGGTGCGCCCGGCATGTACATGAACTATAGGGTGTAAGTCCCGAACCCCGAAGACAGAAGTAGAGGTTAGCCAAGAGCAAGGGTGTCCGTGGTGACGCGGAATCTGAAGGAAGCTGGAGGCAAAACACCGGTCCGAGGAACACGAACCTCATATAAGGCTAGGTATGATTGAGTGAGTTTGCAAAACAAAACAAAGCTCTTTCTGTCGAAGGTCATATCGAGTAGATGAGGCGGATAGATGGTGTGAAAGTGCATGTACTTACCCGGGGAGGTCTGGCGGATAGGTGAAGTACGCTTCATAACCTACTTAGTGATAAGTAGCTGAACCGTCAGAAGTCAGCAGAGGTCATAGTATTAGTTGGTTTAGAACTACTAAGAAGGACCGAACAATTAAGAGAGAATAGCCCTTGGCATTCAGTGAGTCATGATGAACACAGAAAACGTAGTACCTCACTTGAGGAAGGAAGCGGTGAATCCCGTGGGAGACCTCTTGGAGGGTGGAGTGACCACTGGCATAAAGAGAACAGCTATTCACGGAAGTTATAAAGACTTGCGTCAATCATCTTAATTGAACCGCCGTATACGGAACCGTACGTACGGTGGTGTGAGAGGACGGGAGTTAATCGCTCCCTCCTACTCGATTATGGGAGGAAGAATATTTATTTGGGAAGGTTGAGAGTTCCCCACGGATGTTTGGTCCTTATACAAGGAATTCTGCATTCATTGTTGTGAATGAAAAATAAGCAGGCTGCCTGGAAAGCGAATTTTCCGGGCAGCCCGTTTTCATTTTCCGTTTTCATCATATCCAACTACGGTCCAAATGCCTGATTCCTCTTGCCGAATGAGCCTTTTTAAATAAACGGTATGGATATTTGTATCTGGATCATTTACTTCTACAATCGCCACTTCATTATCGCTGTGAAGCAATTTTAAATTGTTCAGTTCAATTGGATACTCCCCTTCAATGCCGCTTGGCGAAATTTGCAGGCTGACGAACACTTGGGTTGTTGCAACAGGATCGAGCCTCCAAGGGGAATGCCCTTTATCGACGCTTTTTTGAGTGTTTTTTTCCACTTCTACATTATATTGAACTTCCACTTGAGGAGAAATTTCCTTCGCTGATACCGGAAACATGATGTTTTCGTATATTCCAACACTTTCCAATTCAAAGGTCAGCTCCGTTGATTCTAAGTAGGCCGGAATTGCATTGTAATCCATGATTTCCACAGTGAAAACCTCCGTCCTTGTATTGGATGATTTCTAGTTTCCAGAGAACGAAACATTGAATAAACATTTTTACATTGATTCTGGATTTTAGCTTTATTATTTACAAATTAGAAAAAAATATTAATTATACTTGTCAAGAATTGTATGAATTTCTTTGTTCAATTCTTCAATGCTGGCATATTCCACCGATGAATGCGTTAGCTGATATTTTTCCTTCAGACGGAGAATCCGAATGACGCTTTCGTTGATTTGTTGCTCGGAAATTTCGCCGCGCTCGACGGCGGAAATAAGCCGGTTAAGAACGGAAGCTATTTTTTCTTCATGATGGGCAATCAATACGATATCACTGCCGGCTTTGACAGAGGATATAGCGGCTTTTTCCAAGGAGTATTGGTTCGTAATGGCTTTCATCGTCAGATCATCCGTGATGACAACTCCGTCAAAGCCGAGGTTTTTTCTCAATAAATCGGTGATGACCGTTTTTGACATGGATGCAGGATAATGCTGATCGATTTGAGGCAGTAAAATATGGGCTATCATTACCGCATCCGCGCCGTTTTCTATTGCGTTTTTAAATGGAAGCAATTCCATTTTTTTTAATTCATTCATCGATTTGTTTACTACAGGAAGTGCCAGATGGGAATCGACGGAAGTATCGCCGTGGCCGGGAAAATGCTTAATGACAGAAATAATATTCTCAGCTTGTATGCCTTTCATGATTTGAATGCCCAAATTTGATACTGTTTCAGGGTCGTTGCTGATAGCGCGGTTGCCAATGACCGGATTATTCGGATTGCTGTTCACGTCCAAAACCGGAGCAAAATCCACGTTAAAGCCGAATGCGGATAATTGTTTTCCCAACAGTCTTCCAAAGTCGTAGGCATAAGCGGCATTGTTCTTTAATCCAATCAAATGATTGGATGGCAAAACGGCCACTTCATCCGGGAGCCGATTGATGCTGCCGCCTTCCTGGTCGATACCCAGAAAAAGCGGATATGGATTGCCGCTGTTCAAATTTTTGACTTCATTTAATAATGGAGTAATTTGACGGCTGGATTTTAAGTTTTCTTTAAGAAAGATGATGCCGCCAATTTTTCTTTCGACAACCAATTGTTTGATATGTTCGTTCGTTTGTTCTCCGGAAAAGCCGGCAAAAACCATTTGCCCGATTTTTTCTTCCAATGACATATTGGCCACTGCATTCGCGATTTTTGATGGATTATCTGCTGTAATGACGGAAATATGATGAACTTCAGGATTTGGCGAAGCTGTTGTCGGTTTCTGTAAAATCCATTTGATCAAATAATCATTATTTACGGTGTAATACAGAATGATTTGAGAAATCGTGCCATCTTCATAGTAAGTTTCCTTCTCCGGCTCTCCCAAAGTATCCTGAATATCCTGCAAATGAATAGCGGATAACCGTTCATCATAGGATCGGACATCAAAAACCAGTGGTCCATCAAATCCAAGGGACAAATGATGGGCTGGATAGTAGGCATATTCACCAACGGACGATTTTTCGGTTTTTTCAGGTGAACCCAAAATGTTTTCCGCCTCTTCCCGTTTCGTATTTCCTGCAATAACCGGGATATGAAACACTTTGCCCTCTTCCGCATTTTTCATAATTTGCCGGATGAGTTCTTCCGCAGTCTGTTCCTCGTTTTGTGATGGCGGGTTAATAGGCGAATCTCCATCATTTGAGGTTTTATGGCTTCGATTCAAAGTCAACATAACGCCCAAAGCAACAATCACTATCAGTATCAGAACGGCAATGATCAGTTTCTTCATTTATCATTTTCTCCTTTTTTGTCTCTTCATTGAATTGGTTGTATGGACAAAAGAAAAGTAACAATCGACAAGGAAAGAGTGTAAAGAGATTCAATCGACAATATTTCCAAGGAAATATCAATGATTTTCGACATGTATTGAATGTTTTCATGATAACATAGCCAACATATGGGGTGTTTGGTAGAATAATGAGTAATATATAAGGAGGGACGAATATGGCAATTTTGTTTCTTACTATTTTCATTTTGATAGGAATCTTATTCGCCTTTCGTGTGTATA
Organism: Ureibacillus sp. FSL W7-1570; assembly: GCF_038593265.1. Lineage (GTDB taxonomy): Bacteria > Bacillota > Bacilli > Bacillales_A > Planococcaceae > Ureibacillus > Ureibacillus suwonensis. Next base: position 2,113,917 of record NZ_CP151979.1, on the reverse strand, counting down.
CATATGAAAATAGTGAATTTAGGAAAATGACTGGGTATTCTTTATTTAATATTTGGACAAACCCACACATAAAAAATACATATTTATTAGTGCAATCTTTAAAATATTTACAAGGGGAATATAAATTATTATTAAACTTGGCCTTTCCAACATCGGGCGGAAAAAGAAAATTGGATGCCATTGTCATCCATGAATCGGGCATTTACGTCTTCAATATCCAACATAAAAACGGTTGGATTTATGGACGGGAACAGGATGAGCAATGGGCCCAGGCGACTAATAATAAAAATAAACTGATACCATTCGCTAATCCGATTATTGAAACGAAAAAATCGATCCTTGATTTGCAGGATCAAATCGCGAATGAAAAAAGTGATTTGTTCCACTTAGTCATTCTTTTTACGGACAATTGTTCCTTTAAGAAAATCGTTGTAAAATCAAACAATGTTTCAGTCATGAAGATAAATGAAATGAAACATTTTTGGAAAGCCGGAACGGAACAAAAGATGTCGGCACAAGAAATCGATTCGGTTTATCAAACCTTGAAACAATATACCGGCGGCCAAAACACTTCATTTCATATGAATCATGCTACAAATCATTAGAATCAACAAATTGAAAGGACATGGCAATGGAAAAACGCTCAAAACGGCAAAACAGCATTGATTATATGAAAGAAAATGATAGGCTTTTCAGCTGTCCGATTTGCAACGAAGCAATGGAGGTACTGGAACAAGGAGAAGTGGTTTGCGGCAATCGCCATAGCTTTACCATCGCAAAACAGGGGTACGTCAATTTTTTGACGAAGCCGGTCCGTTCCATGTATACGAAAAATTTGTTTGAATCGAGAAAAATGGTGATAGATGCAGGATTATACAATGAATTGCATAATCAGATTGCAAAAGTCATCGGGGATTCCGTTCAAACCATATTGGATACCGGTTGCGGGGAAGGTTCCCACTTGGTGGGAATCTGCGGGCGATTAAACAACAAAGAAGCGGTTGGTGTAGGGATCGATATTGCAAAGGAAGGGATTATGACCGCGGCAAAGTACTATGAAAAGAAAATTTGGTGTGTTGGGGACTTGGCGAGCAGCCCTTTTCGGGAACGGTCCTTTGATGTCATCCTGAATATTTTGTCACCTGCCAATTACGATGAATTTAAACGATTGCTGAAAAGTGATGGGAAAATCATAAAGGTGGTTCCCCAATCGGGATATTTGATGGAATTGCGGAAGCAAATTTTTGTCGACTCCGAAAAAGAAAACTATACCAATGAACGGACCGTCAAACGTTTTTATGAGCAATTCCCTTATGTGCAAAGACAAAGGATTACGTACAAGATGCCGATTGAAAAGGATCTGGTTCCAAGATTAATTGAAATGACGCCATTGGGATGGCATGCGGAAACAAGAGGGATTGATTTAAATGAAGTGACCATCGATCTGGAATTGCTGGTGGGGGAATGTCAACGGTGATTCGATTGAAAGAACAGGACGTTTTTTTTAAAATAGATTAATAAAACTAGATTAAGGGTAGGAATCTGCTGTGTTATATGATATCGGAGCAAAAATAGTGGGGCCGTTTCTGTCATTGAACGGTTCAAGAGCGAAAGAATTCGGCAAAGAAAATATACCGAAGGATGAAGGGTATGTTTTGGCATGTACCCACAACGGATATATTGATATTTTGAATCTGGGCCTTTCCATTTATCCCAGACAAATTCACTTTATGGCAAAGAAACAGCTGTTTGATATAAAAGGTCTGGGATGGTTGATTACGAAGTTGAACGCTTTTCCCGTTGACCGTGACAATCCGGGGCCAAGCGTCATTAAAATCCCGCTTCAATTATTGAAAAAAGGGGAAATTGTTGGTATTTTTCCGAGCGGCACCCGAACGACGAATAATAGCGAATTGAAACAAGGGGCGATCACCATTGCGCAACTTGCAAAAGCGAAAGTCGTTCCGGCGGCTTATATTGGTCCAAAAAATCTGAAGGAAGTGTTTCAACGGAAAAAAGCGTATTTGATTTATGGAAAGCCTTTTACAGTTCCTGCAGGCAAAGAGGCCAGGGAAGAATATACCGCTTTTTTGGAGAAAGAGTTTCAAAGACTAACGGAAGAACTGAAACAAAAAATAGAAATGAAATAGCACTTTCCGTCTTCGGAAGGTGCTTTTTAAAGGGGGTTATGTGATGAAACGTGTGATATTTGTGTGCTTGGGGAATATCTGCCGCTCACCGATGGCTGAAGCGGTGTTCAGGGACATGTTGAAAAAGAGAGGGTTGGAAGGCAAGATAGAAGTGGATTCGGCAGGTACAAGTTCCTGGCATGTCGGTGAACCGCCCCATTACGGCACGGTAAGTAAATTGAGGGAACATAACATTCCCACGGACGGTATCATTGCCCGTCAGTTGAAAAAAGAGGATTTTGAAAAATTTGATTATATTGTCGGTATGGATGAAAGCAATGTAAGGAATATCCGTCGATTGTTAGGTCAGCCCGACCATCCTAAAATATTCCGCTTTTTGGATTTGACAGAACACAAAAAGGATGTTCCGGATCCATATTATACAGGCGATTTCCAAGAAACATATGAATTGGTGACCGATGGATGTGAAGCATTATTGAATAAAATTTTAGAAGATATGGAAATTGGGGACCAAACATTATAAAGGTATTGCGGAGAAAAATCAAGTAGGGATTATTTTCATAATACAAATCATGTTGTATAATGGTACAGTCATATAAATTGAATGCTGATTAAATTGATATCTTAAACCAGGAAAGAGAGTGAATCCAATGGGTCGTAAATGGAACAATATTAAAGATAAAAAGGCGGAAAAAGATAAAAACACCAGCCGAATTTATGCGAAATTCGGTAAGGAAATTTATGTAGCTGCGAAAAAAGGTGATCCGGACCCAGAGTTGAACCAGGCGTTAAAAGCCGTTCTGGAAAGAGCGAAAACGTATAATGTACCGAGACATATTATTGACCGTGCTATTGAAAAAGCAAAAGGTGCGGGCGGAGAAGATTATGACGAATTGCGTTACGAAGGATTTGGCGTAGGCGGAACAATGGTGATTGTCGACGCTTTAACAAATAACGTGAATCGTACCGTATCTGAAGTGCGTGCCGCTTTCGGGAAAAACGGCGGAAACATGGGAGTGGCAGGATCCGTTTCTTATATGTTCGATCCTACAGCCGTATTTGGAATTGAAGGAAAATCCGTGGATGAAGTGTTGGAAATATTATTGGAAGCGGACATTGATGCACGGGATGTATTTGAGGAAGATGGAATGACCATTGTTTATGCGGAACCAAATCAGTTCCATGCTGCACAAGAAGCGTTCAAAGCGGCGGGAATTGAGGAATTTGCAGTAGCCGAACTTACAATGATTCCTCAAACGGAAGTAAAATTAACTGGGGAAGATAAAGCAAAATTCGAAAAAATGATTGATGCGTTGGAAGATTTGGAAGATGTGCAACGCGTCTACCACAATGCGGATTTGGAAGATTAATATTCCTGAATGTTGGAATTAATATTTCCCAACAAACAAAATTAGCAAAAGTCGCAATCAACGATACGGACTGTCATATACATCTTGATTTTATCTCAATGGATTGCGATATCCTGCCTCCTCAAAAGTATTGTCACGAATGAGGAGGCATTTTTTGTCGCTTGAAAAATTGTAAGAATTGACAGTTGTTGTCTTAGTTACGGTTGGGTAATCGTCATTTTCCGGGGAGCTGGACGATCAAAAAAAGCTTCTAAATCTTCCAATGTTAATACATGCAAAGGAATGATTCGATGGGGAATTTCCGCCATGTCGATTAAGTAATCGTCCTGGATGACTCGCCATATCTCCAATTCTCTCCATAAATTCGCATATTTCAACAAATAATAGGCGACATGTGGAATGATTTCGCTGCTGACATTAGACAGTTTATAGACATATTTTTTGTCCGATAAGTATCGGGCGTAAGGATTATGAGAGTCTTTTTCCACTAGCAGCGGGCTATTCAAAAGTTCATCCGGCAACCGGATCCAGAAAACCTTTTTGTCACGGTCGATGCCTTTTAAATCCACCCCCCGTATGGCAATTTGCTCTTCCGAAAGCCCCAATGCCAAAAGTTCGTTATAGGATTTCATCTGTTCATCTTCAAGCGCTTCTTGAAAAGTGGGCAATTTTTGATTGCATGCAATAAATTCATAAATCATGACATTCCCTCATTTCCACTGATTCTTCCCCTTTTATCTCAGTTTAGTATATAGATGGAGGGAAAAATATAGATAGCTGGAACTTTTTGTTTAATCTGGCCGTATAAAAAAATAACATTTGTTGTTTATATACATTTTTTGTAAGATAATTTTATTAAGTGAACCCCAATTTGGTACAGGTTGTATAGGGGGTGCTTATAAGTGGGTAGACTTGGATAAGGGAGTGATGGAGCGATGACAAAAAAACTATGGTTTCAAGTGGGCATTGGTATTTTAATTGCTCTACTAATTATTAAATATGTAATAGAAATACATTGGATTTTTAATCCAATTGTGATCATCATAAAAACGATTTTTGTACCTGTATTATTGAGCGGTGTACTTTTTTACATATCAGAACCTCTTCAACGCTGGCTGGAAAAAAAGGGGCTGCCAAGATGGGCAAGCATATCTACAATTGTCCTGGTTTTTGCGGGTTTGGTGACCGGATTGTTGTTGATTATCGGAAACCCGATTGCCGAACAGGTGAACCGTTTAGTGCAAAACGCGCCAAGTATAGGGGACAAAATTATGGATACAACGGATTTTATTTTGGAAAATAAAGATAATTTGCCGCCGCAAGTTGAAAACTTTATCGATTCCGTTACAAATTCCATTCAAGATATTGTAGTGGTGGGAAGCAAAAGCATTGTAAACCTGGTAAGTGGTACCGTTTCAACGATTTTTACCCTGATTTTGGTGCCGTTCTTTTATATATTCATGTTAAAGGATCATGAAAAGTTTGCACCCAATATTTATAAACTCTTTACCGGTGAACGCCGGACTTGGGTGAAAAATACATTGGAAGACATCAATGAAGTGTTGAAAAATTATGTGCAGGGACAAGTGCTCGTCAGTTTGATTCTTGCCACAATGATGCTGATCGGGTATTTGATCATCGGTCTCGAATATGCGCTATTACTTGCAATTTTCTCATTCTTCATGAACATGATCCCGTTCATCGGTCCGTGGCTCTCTCTGGCGCCGGCGATTCTTGTCGCCATCATCCAAGACCCGATTTTGGTGATTTGGGTATGTGTCATTACTCTGGTTGCTCAGCAATTGGAAAGCAATTTAATCACTCCAAATATCATGGGTAAATCTTTGGACATTCATCCATTAACGGTTATTACCATTGTACTCGCTGCAGGGAATATTGGCGGATTTGTTGCAATCATCATTGGCATTCCGACTTATGCCGTATTGAAAGTCATTGTGAAAAATATTTACGAAGAGAGAAAGAAAATTAAGGAGACTGCGACGAAAACGCTATAACAAATTCCATGCCCCGCGGGTGATGAGGTATTGTATACTAAACTGTGAAAGGCAGTCGAACGATTATTAGAAAAGGGGATTTCGAATGAGCGGAAAAAAAGCGGCAATCATTCTTATGGGCATTATTCTTTTAGTAAGTCTGTTGGTCGTTATTGCATTGACCATTTTTTACGCCGTTTATGAACCATCCATCAATCAAAGCACTCAATCTTTGGAATTCATTTCATCCAATAAAAAAATATAAACACGAGCATCAAAGCTCGTGCTTTTTTTTAGAAGAACAGATTCAAAATAAGGTAAATGCCTGCAGAGATTACAGCGGATATCGGCATTGTGATAATCCAAGTCAACACGATTTTGCGGGCAACTCCCCAATTTACCCCCTTCGCACGTTGGGCAGATCCAACCCCCATAATGGATGAAGAAATAACGTGGGTTGTTGATACAGGTAAATGAATCAATGTTGCCCCGAAGATGACCGTTGCGGATGCCAAGTCAGCTGCAGCGCCGTTGACAGGACGAATTTTCATAATCTTTGTTCCAACGGTTTTGATGATTTTGTATCCCCCGATGGAAGTACCTAATCCCATTGCAATGGCGCAGGCAATTCGCACCCATTCTTGTACTTCATTATCATGTTGCATACCTGCTGCAATTAAAGCCATTGTAATAATCCCCATGGCTTTTTGGGCATCGTTTGTACCGTGCGTAAATGCCTGTAATGAGGCAGTGAAAATTTGCATTGTACGGAAACCTTTATTGGTGCGATAAAGATTCAAATTCTTAAACATCAGTTTAAACAAAGTCATAAATAAAAAGCCGACAGCAAAAGCGATGAAAGGCGAAAAGATTAAAGCTTTTAAAATTCCAAGAAATCCGGAGTAGTTTAGAATATCAAATCCTGCTGCAGCAATGGCGGCTCCTGCAATGGAACCGATTAACGTATGGGATGAGCTTGATGGAATCCCAAAATACCAAGTAACTAAATTCCATAATATTGCAGAAAGCAATGCTGCTAAAATTACGACTGAACCGGTTGTATCATCCGGTGTTTGATTCAACGAAAATGGGTCTACGATGTCGCTGGCAATGGCTTTAGCCACACCTACGAATGAAATCGCACCAAGGAAGTTCATAATAGCAGCAAGCATTACAGCTGTGCGCGGTGGTAGTGCACGAGTTGAAACAGACGTAGCAATGGCGTTTGCTGTATCATGAAATCCGTTAATAAAGTCGAATGCTAATGCACAAATCACGATTAATATTGTTATGATAAAAATGGTATCCATATCCTATTTCTCCACTCCGTTTTTACGCATTACGCATGATGATTGTTTCTAGGGTGTTTGCTACGTCTTGACAATAATCTGCAATGTCTTCTAATTGATTGTAAATATCTTTGTATTTAATTAAACGGATTGGATCTTTTTCATTTAAAAATAATTGTTTGATGGAAGAACGGGATATTTCATCACACTCACGTTCATAGTCCTTAATTAAAATAATATGGTTTCTCATGGAAGGTAAATCTTTCTTATTTAATAAGTCGATTGCGGCTACAATTTCATCTGCACTTCTTGTTATGTATTTTAGAAATGCGCGCATGTTGTCATCCAATTCAGGAATTGAGAACATTTCCAAGTGTGCAAAACATTGTTCTATACCATCTAATACATCGTCCATCTTGATTGCTAATGCTAATATATCTTCCCTTTCGATAGGCGTCATGAATGATTTGTTTAACATCACAATCAGTTCATGAATCAAATTGTCCCCATCTGTTTCATACTGTTTTACTTTGATACTTAATTCTTTTAAATCAGCCATAGAATCAACATTGAAGTCATTGGCATAATGAACTGCATCCCGCATGTTTTCTGCAATCTTGTGCAATGACGAAAAAAATGGATCTGATTTTCTTGGATTAAACATGAATGTAATGCCCCCTGATATGCGTTAGTTTATTCAAACCTTTTTTATGATAGCAAAAAATAGTCCAAAACCATAGAATAGAGGTGTCGAAAATGACAAAATTTACATTCCTGTAATATTATTTGTAACAATTTTTTCAGATGGATCAATGGAGAAAGAAAAAAGTATATTAACGGGCACAGCCACATTAATATACTTTATTATGGTTTCTCATGATATGAAATATTCTTCCAGTTCCTTTTGCAAAAACGGTTTTGCCGATAAGAAATCAATAAACCCTTTGTATCGTTCGAATTCGTGTTTGGTTGGTTTTCTGCCGGTATAATAGGCTCGGATTAATATATTTTTTGGTGTATGCTCCATATCAATGAATTCCATCAGTTGCACTTCGTATCCGACCAATTTCAGGATTTCTGCACGGATGGAATCCGTTGCTAGGGCGGCGAAGCGCTCTTTGATTAATCCATGCTGTGTCATAATTTCCAATTGGGGAGCATTCAATTGGCGGTTCAATTCATGTTGGCAGCATGGCACGCTCAAAATGACTTTAGCCCCCCATTTTACTGCGCGGGCCAACGCCATATCGGTTGCAACATCGCAAGCATGCAACGTGACAACCATGTCCACGGAAGTTTCATCATGATAATCGCTGATGTCCCCTACAAGAAACTCCAAATGGTCATATTGCAAATCTTTTGCAATCTTGTTGCATTCCTCAATCACTTCTTTTTTCAAGTCCAGGCCCGTTACTTTGATATCCAGTCCCTTCTCCATTTTTAAATAATGATATAAGGCGAAGGTTAAATAGGATTTTCCTGAACCGAAATCGAGGATCCGGATTTGCCGGTCTTTCGACAAATAATCGAGCGAATCATCAATAAATTCAAGAAAGCGGTTGATTTGGCGAAATTTATCGTATTTTTGTTTTTTCACTTTTCCATCAGGGGTTTGGACACCAAGGCGCACCAGGAACGGATATGGAGTGGATTCATTCAGCAAATAATTCTTTTTGCGATTATGGGATAAAGACACTTCTTTGATTGATTCCGTTTTCTCTTCTTTCCAGAAAACTTTATTCTTTTTCGACAATTGGACTTGTATTATGCGATCAGTGAATTGCCCATGGAATTGTCTGAATTTTTTAAAAATACTATCTAAGACTGAACAAAAATTTTCCAGTAAAACATTTTCATGCTTTAATATTCTTTCAAATTGATATTCCAGCTGAATGTGGTACTGTCCTTTAATCTCAACTGGTTTCAATTTTATCCTTTTCAGCCCGTCGGATTTTTTTCTGGGCTGACTGATTGTAGCTGAAACCAATTTTTTTTGTTGGATCAGTTCCAGCAACAGCTGCTTCATTCCATCAAATTCCATTACTATCAACCTTCTTTGATATAGGATAATCGTCATTAGTTTAACATATAATCCGTGGTTTTGAATAAGGTGGAAAGCCCATGGAAAAAATAAAGTAAAAATTTCGTATGCGGAATTTTATTAGAAAATCGAATTTTTTGAAATAATATTATATTCAAGAAACATATTCATGTGGTAAAGTAATACTATAAAATAATTTTCTAAGAATCGTCCCCTTTCCGCTGCTTTATGTATCAAAGTATTCGAAAAAGAAATAGTAAAAGAAATGGAGGAATATTTTATGCAAGAATATCACTACCAGATGCTGGCAATCGTTTTGTATATGGCCGCAATGTTATTTATCGGTTGGTATGCATTCAAAAGAACTAGCAACTTAAAAGAATTCATGTTGGGAGGCCGGGGATTAGGTCCTATTACAACTGCGTTAAGTGCCGGTGCTGCAGACATGTCCGGCTGGCTCTTGATGGGATTGCCTGGCGCGATTTATGCAGCCGGTCTAGTGGAAGCATGGATCGCCATCGGGCTGACAGTCGGACAATATTTGAACTACGTTTTAGTAGCGCCGCGTTTGCGGGTTTATACACAAGTTTCAAAAGATTCCATTACGATCCCAAGCTTTTTGGATAACCGTCTACGTGACAATACAAAATTGTTGCGAATTGCTTCAGGAATCGTCATTCTAGTATTCTTCACATTCTACGTGTCATCCGGTATGGTATCTGGAGGGAAGTTTTTCCAAAGTTCCTTCGGGCTTGATTACCACTTAGGGATGATCATTGTGGCTGCGGTAGTCGTTATATATACACTTTTTGGCGGCTTCTTGGCGGTAAGTTATACGGATGTGGTACAAGGGACAATCATGTTCCTGGCGTTGATCTTGGTTCCGCTTGTAGGTATTTTCGTAACAGGTGGTTTCGGAGATACCCACAGTGCCATCACAACTGTAAATACGGAGCATTTATCTTTACTTCCGTCAACAGCGGCTGCAGCCGGAATTATTTCATCAGTCGCATGGGGTCTTGGATATTTCGGTCAACCGCACATCATCGTTCGCTTCATGGCGATAAACACGGTGAAAGAAATGAAAAGTGCCCGTCGCATTGGAATTGGGTGGATGATTCTAAGTTTGGTCGGTGCGATCTGTACAGCGCTTGTAGGGGTTGCGTATTTCCAACAAAATGGATTGACGCTTGACGATCCGGAAACCATTTTCATTGAAATGGGGCAAATCTTGTTCCATCCATTTGTTGCCGGAGTTTTATTGGCAGCCATTTTGGCGGCGATTATGAGTACAATTTCATCTCAATTAATCGTTACTTCTTCCGCTTTGATTGAGGATATTTATAAAGCATTATTTAAAAAAGACGCTTCCGACAAGCATTATGTGACAGCCGGACGATTAGCCGTTTTGGTTGTATCCATTATCGCCATGATTTTAGCTTGGAATCCAAATAACTCCATTTTGGATTTGGTAGGATTCGCTTGGGCAGGGTTCGGTTCAGCCTTTGGTCCGATTATCCTTTTGGCATTATATTGGAGAAAGCTGACGAATATCGGTGCATTAAGCGGAATGCTCGTCGGTGCCGTGGTTGCATTTATTTGGGGTCAATCTTCCACACTTTCCGGAATCATTTATGAAATGGTGCCAGGATTCTTCTCCTGCTTGATCGTTGCGTTGGTTGTAAGTTTAATCACGTATAAACCAAATCCGGAAATTGAAGAGGAATTCAATCAAACTTTGGAAGTTTTAAAAACGGAAAAAGAAAAATAATATATTATATAGAAGGATCCACACAATAGGTGTGGGTCTTTCTTTTTATGGGAATGGTATACTGAAATTATAAGGATGAGCCGTATTGGAGGGAAAAGGATGACGCGATTAAAAGAAGTGGAGGCGCCGAAAGAAAAAGCGATATTAGTCGGCGTCAATTTAGGCGATCCAAATTTTGAATATTCCATGGAAGAATTGGCAAATCTTGCGGAAGCTTTGGAAGTGGAAGTGTTGGGGCAAGTGACACAAAATTTGGAACGCATCAACCCTTCGCATTATGTGGGAAAAGGAAAAGTGGTTGAAATAAAGAATTTCTTTGATGAGACGGGAGCGAACCTCATCATATTCAACGATGAACTTTCTCCATCTCAAATTCGCAATTTGGAACATGATTTGGATTGCAAAGTTATTGACCGGACAACATTAATTTTGGATATTTTTGATCGGCGTGCAAAAACGAAAGAAGCAAAATTGCAAGTGGAGTTGGCTCAGCTGCAATACATGCTGCCAAGGCTTGTGGGACTGCATTCTTCCTTATCGAGACAAGCCGGTGCGACAGGCGGTAGTCTCCGGAACAGAGGGCTTGGTGAAACAAAGTTGGAGCTCGATCGCCGGAAAATCGAGGACCAAATTGCAAGGCTGCGAAAAGAGCTTGAGGAAGTGGAAGAGCAGAGGGAGACCCAGCGAAAGAAACGGCGAAAAAATGAAATACCCGTCGTATCGCTTGTGGGGTATACAAATGCCGGAAAATCGACGATCATGAACAAATTGATTGGGAAATTCGGCCATGCGGAAAAAGAAGTATTTGAAAAGGATATGCTTTTCGCCACATTGGATACCTCAGTCAGAAAAATTGAATTGCCGGATAAAAAACAGTTTTTGCTTACGGATACCGTTGGATTTGTCAGCAAGCTTCCCCATCAATTGGTAAAAGCTTTCCGTTCCACATTGGAAGAAGCAAGGGAAGCGGATCTGTTGCTGCATGTTGTTGATGTTTCCAACAAGGAATACAGGTTTATGATGGATGTGACAAATCAGACGTTAAAAGAAATCGGGGTTGAAAATGTGCCAACCCTTTACATTTATAATAAGTGTGATTTGGCCGGAGTCCCTTACCCACAAGTTTACGGAGATGACCTCTGGATTTCTGCAAAAGAAGAAAAAGGGCTGGATGAGTTGATCGATTGTATTCGGAAACATATTTTCTCCGATTATTATACGTGTGAAATGATCATCCCTTTCCATCGGGGGGATATCGTTTCATATTTGAATGATATTGCATCCATCATTTCGACGGAATATGAAGAAGACGGTACGAGATTAAAAGTGGAATTAAAGGAAGCGGATTTTAAAAAGTTTGAGGAATATGTGGTGAAATAGTATAAAAAAGAGCGGAAGGAATCTAATTTCTTCCGTTTTTTATTTTAATTGAACTATGCGGAAGGTTATAAGTTATTTTAATATAGGAATAAAACGGAATGTAATTTGAACGAAACAGTTGGAATGATTGGAAATTTAGAAAAATACGAAATTAACTTAAAATTTAAACATTATGCAAATATATTGAAAAAGTTTTGGTTATTATTTATAACTAGTTAATGTAGTTGAATCTAAGTGGCGGAATTTTCAGAAAAAAGAAAAAAGTGTAATAAATGAAAGAAGGAGAATCAATGTTATCCAAGGAAGAGATTGTAAAATCGGTCCCCCAAAAGGGATTTGTAGGACATCCTAAAGGATTGTTCACATTGTTCTTTACCGAGTTCTGGGAACGCTTTTCCTATTATGGAATGCGGGCGATTTTAATATTCTACATGTATTATGAATTGAACGAAGGCGGTTTGGGACTGGACAAAGGTACCGCAAACTCCATTATGGCCATCTATGGTTCGTTGGTATATATGTCCGGCATTATCGGCGGTTGGTTCTCTGACCGCGTATGGGGCCCCCGCAAGACGGTATTTTATGGCGGCATATTAATTATGATAGGGCATTTTATTTTGGCTTTGCCTCTTGCATTGACCGGCCTTGTTATTTCGATGGCTTTCATCATTATTGGCACAGGCCTATTAAAAACGAATGTGTCCTCGATCGTTGGTGACATGTATGCCGAAAATGATGCCCGTCGCGACTCCGGTTTTAGTATTTTCTATATGGGAATCAATATGGGTGCGTTTTTATCACCGTTTATTGTTGGGACAATCGGTGAAACATACAGCTTCCATTTAGGATTCGGTTTAGCGGGTATTGGTATGTTGATCGGGTTGATTACTTACTTGGCAACCCAAAAGAAAAATCTTGGTCTGGCAGGGGTTCAAGTGCCAAACCCATTGAATGATTCTGAAAAGAAAAAAGCCGTCATGTATTTTACGTTGATTTTTGCTGCAATTGCCGTTGTACTGGGCGGATTGTACATTTCCGGTAATTTGACAATGGCGGTATTCAGCACAATCATTACAACATTGGGTGTGTTGATTCCAACAGCGTTCTTTATCATCATGTACCGAAGCCCGAAAACGACAAAGGATGAAAAATCCCGGGTGTTGGCATATATTCCATTATTCATTGCCGCGGTGATGTTCTGGGCAATACAGGAACAAGGGGCAACAATATTGGCGACATATGCTGATACGAGAACAAATTTGAATGTCGGGGGTTTTGAATTAAAAGCTTCCTGGTTCCAATCATTAAATCCATTGTTTGTCATCATCTTCGCTCCGGTTTTCGCATGGATATGGATAAAACTTGGCGATCGCCAGCCATCAACCCCGCTCAAGTTTTCCATTGCCCTATTCTTCGCAGGAGCATCTTTCTTAATCATGATGATTCCATCCAAGCTTTCCGGTGGAACAGAATTGGTAAGCCCATTATGGCTGGTGTTATCATTCTTTTTAGTTGTTATTGGGGAATTGTTGCTTTCTCCGGTTGGATTGTCTGCAACGACAAAACTTGCCCCTCAAGCCTTTGCATCTCAGACAATGGCCCTCTGGTTCTTGACAAGTGCGGCTGCGCAAGCAATTAACGCACAGCTTGTAAGACTTTATGAAGCAGTAACGGAATTTACTTACTTCGGAGCATTGGGCGGATTGTCCATTATCTTGGGCATGATCATATTATTATTGACTCCAATCATTTCCAAAGCCATGAGAGGAATTAAGTAAAAATTTACAACTTATATATGTATTATTAATTTGACCGATGGAAAATTTTCTATCGGTCCTTTTTTATTAGCTTGTAATCTTTTCATATGGAATTGATTTTTTATTGTTTTATCATTATAATGATAATGTACTCAAAGATGAGAATCATTTTCATTCTCATTTGAAAATATAGGGAAATTTGGGGATAAAAAATGAGGCTATGGATGTTGATACTTACAGCAATCATCCTGTCGCTCGTTTCGCTGTTTATTGGCGCGATTGATATAAAACCGACTGATTTATTGGACTGGGAATCCCAGCAAACGCAAATATTCCTGATCAGTAGGGTGCCAAGGCTGATGGCGATTATTTTGGCAGGCGCAGGAATGAGTATTGCTGGTTTAATCATGCAAAGTTTAAGTCGCAATAAGTTCGTTTCACCAACTACAGCAGGCACATTGGATGCAGCAAAATTGGGAATTCTCATTTCCATCTTGTTGTTTTCACAAGCAGCATATATGGAAAAAATTCTTTTTAGCTTCATCTTTGCGTTCGGCGGTACCATTTTATTTATGCAAATTTTAGATCGCATCAAGTTTAAAGATGCCGTTTTTGTTCCGCTGATCGGTATCATGTATGGAAATATTTTATCTTCCATTACAACTTTCTTTGCATATGAGGGAGACTTGATTCAAAATATCAACACTTGGTTGATGGGCAGTTTTACATTGGTCATCTCCGGGCGGTATGAACTGCTGTATGTAAGTGTTCCTGCCATCCTATTGGCTTATTTATATGCAAATAAATTTACGGTTGCCGGAATGGGCGAGGATTTTGCCAAAAACTTGGGGCTCAGTTACAAAGCCGTATTGAATCTTGGTTTAATTCTTGTTGCAGTCATTTCAACGACAGTCGTATTGACGGTCGGTGTAATCCCTTACTTGGGGCTGATTGTTCCGAATATTGTGTCCCTTTATATGGGGGACAACTTGCGGAAAACGATTCCTCATACAATTATGTTAGGAATTGTGTTCCTGTTAATTTGCGACATTATTGGCCGGGTAGTGGTTTATCCTTTCGAAATTCCGGTCAATGTGACAGTCGCAGTAATAGGCAGTTTGCTCTTCTTAATCATGTTGTTTAGGGGGAGAGCATATGCGAAATAATATATTGAAACTCATCATTTTAGCGGTTATAGCAATCATTTGTATCTTGCTTTACGGATTTTATGATATCAAAGGCGGTTTCAGTTATGCTTTCCCTCGGCGTATGATGCGTGTTGGCGCGATGGTTGTAACCGGTTTTGCGATTTCTTATTCAACTGTCGTATTCCAGACAATCACCCATAACCGGATTTTGACCCCATCGATTATGGGGATTGATTCGATGTATCAAGTTGTCCAAACGCTCATTTTCTTCTTTGCGGGATCAGCGTCGATTTGGGTAGCGAATCAATATTTGAATTA
Source organism: Ureibacillus sp. FSL W7-1570 (assembly GCF_038593265.1). Lineage (GTDB taxonomy): Bacteria > Bacillota > Bacilli > Bacillales_A > Planococcaceae > Ureibacillus > Ureibacillus suwonensis. Next base: position 2,098,699 of record NZ_CP151979.1, on the reverse strand, counting down.
CTTTACGGCATTAATTGCAATGGTGGTTTTTGCCATTTTACTATACCGCACACTATTTAGAGCGGATAAGTATCCAATCTTTTTGCTTTTATTGATCGGGATGATAATTGGCACTTTCTTGGGAAGTCTCGTATCTTTCCTGCAAGTGTTGATCGATCCGGTGGAATATTTAAGTTTGCAGAACCTGTTGTTTGCAAGCTTTACGAGAATCAAAGTGGAACTTCTATACATTTCATGTGCCATTTTATTCATCGCTTTTATTGTTGGTTACAAATTGTTGCATCAATTGGATGTGGCGATATTGGGCCGGGAAAATGCCATTAATTTGGGCGTGAACTACGATCGTTTGGTAATGAATGTGCTGGTTTTATCTGCGGTGCTTATTTCAACATCGACGGCGCTGGTTGGACCGATCACCTTCTTTGGGTTGATTGTTGCAAATCTTTCTTATCATTTATTCACAACATATAAACATTCCGTTTTGATTTTAGGCGCCGGTTTAATCAGTGTGATTGCATTGGTTGGCGGACAGTTTTTAGTGGAACATGTTTTTGAATTCAACACCACTTTGAGTGTCATTATCAACTTTATTGGTGGAGTCTACTTCATTTATTTATTACTAAAGGAGAGTAGGGCTGCTGGATGATTGAAATTAAAGGGTTGACGAAAAAATACAATAATAAACCGGTCGTTAGTGATGTCTCATTGTCTATCAAGCCTCATGCGATCACTTCCTTCATCGGGCCGAATGGTGCCGGGAAGTCCACGTTGTTGTCCATGGTGAGCAGGCTGATTGATGCGGATACAGGTGAAGTATTATTGGATCAACAAAATGTGAAGAAATGGAAATCCAATGAATTCGCAAAACGTGTATCGATTTTAAAACAATCGAATTTTATTAATGTCCGTTTGACGGTAAGAGAATTAGTATCTTTTGGACGCTATCCTTATTCAAAGGGCCGTTTGACGCCTGAAGATGAGCAGCATGTAAATCAAGCCATTGAGTACATGAATTTGCAGGAAATAGAACACAAATTTTTGGACCAGTTATCTGGAGGGCAAAAACAGCGGGCATTTATAGCGATGGTGATTGCGCAAGATACGGATTATATTTTGTTGGATGAACCATTGAACAATCTGGATATGAAACATTCGGTGCAGATTATGAAAATATTGCGCCAGTTGGTTGATGATTTGGGAAAAACCGTTGTCATCGTATTGCATGATATCAACTTTGCTTCCGTATACTCGGATTACATTGTTGCCTTAAAAGACGGAAGAGTTGTGAAAAACGGGCCTACAGAAGAGATCATCAACTCGGAAGCGTTACGTGAAATTTACGATATGCATATTCCCGTCCAAGAACAAAATGGTTGCCGTATTTGTGTATACTTCAATTCTAATACGTGATCGTCAAAATGATGGGGCTGTCCGAAAAGTCGATTGAATCGACCTTCGGCTCAGCCCTTTTTTCTGTTTTTAGGGTACAAAAAAATCGTCCTTTTTTATAGAATGAAATTGACCAAAAAACATTCTAAAGAAAGGACGATTTTTTATGAATAATCAAATGACTATTCAAGAAAATTATAACACGCAATTAGAAATGACTCTAGAGGGTATTCAAAAAATAGAGGTTCAAAAGAACAAGAAACGCAAAAAACTAGTTTTCCAACCTTATTGCAATCGTCAAGTCATGAGCATTTTAGATATCGAAATGTATATTCCTGAAAATCATGTCGCCCGTTTAGTGGATGAAATGGTGGAATCGATTCCGGATGAAGTGTTGTATACTCATTATGTTGGTGGGGGTCGTGCACCCTATCACCCTAAAATGTTATTGAAAGTGATTTTATATGCGTACACTCAAAACGTTTATTCAAGTCGGAAAATGGCGCAAATGGTGAAAGAAAATCTTCCGATGATGTGGTTGGCGGGATTGCAAACCCCTGACCATCGCACAATAAATGATTTTCGTAGTGTTCGTATGTCAAACATGATGGATTCTGTATTTGAACAATTTGTCCTTCAACTAGTAGAACAAGGATTTATCGACCTCGACCATATTTTTGTGGATGGTACGAAAATAGAAGCGAATGCCAACAAATATACGTTTGTATGGCGAAAATCCGTAGAAAAATATGATCAGAAACTACGAGCCAAAATTCAATCGTTTCTACAAGAAGCGCACCAAATCGCCTTGGAGGAATTAAAAGAAGAACAATTAGAAGAAGAATTAGAAAAATCATCGGCACAACTTTCTGAGAGAATAGAAGCTTTGGAAAAAGATTATAAACAGGAAGAAGACAAAGAAAGAAAAAAAGAACTTCGCTCTAAAAAATCCCAACTCACCAAACAACTGAAAACGATTCAAACGGATTATCTTCCACGATTACGAAAATACAAAGTACAAAAACAGATTCTAGGTGAACGAAATAGCTACTCGAAAACCGACCATGAGGCCACTTTTATGCGAATGAAAGAGGACCATATGAAAAACGGCCAACTCAAGGCGGGTTATAATGTTCAACTCGCCACACAACATCAATTTATCGTGGGATTTGAAATTTATCAAAATCCAGGAGATACTCGCTGTTTCCAACCATTTATGGAAAAGTTATTGGAATCGATACCGAAGGAAAAGAAACTCAAGTATGTCATTGCCGATGCAGGATATGCGAGTGAAGAAAACTATTTATATGCGATTGGCGAAGAAAAAGAACCTCGTTTTGAATTATTAGCCCCATACCAAACCTATTTGAAGGAACAAAGTAAAAAGTTTAAAAAGGATTTATCAAAAGTACAAAACTGGAAATACATCGAAGAAGACGATTGCTTTATCTGTCCGAACAATCGGAAAGTCGTATTCAAGTATTATCAAAAAAGAAAAAATGCATCTGGATACATACAAGATTTGAAAGTGTACGAGTGTGAAGATTGTACGGATTGCCCGTTGAAGAATGGGTGTACGAAAGCCAAAGGAAATCGTCGAGTATATTGGAACACGATTTATGAAGAAATGAAAGCGAAAGCCAAAGCAGCTCTTTATGCGAAGCGTAAAGTGGATGTCGAAAGTGTGTTCGGGAACATCAAGGGCAATTTGCGTTTCACTCGATTTCTGTTACGGGGGCTTCATAAAGTCCGAACAGAATTCGGGATTGTGGCAATGGCCCACAACATACTGAAATGGGCCGCAAATTCCCAAACCAATTTCAAAAATAAGGAAACAGAGCGAATGGAAAAACTCATTGTTTTCTCCATTCGCTCTGTTTTTATGGACTTTTTAGACAAGCCCATCATTTTATTGAAAAGAAGAAAAAATATATTGACTAGCCTAAATTTGATAATTATAATTAGATTCAGGTATTGATAATGATTATCATTATCGACAAATAAACAAAAAGATAGGAGAGAACGATCAAATGAAACAATGGAAGCTTTTCGCAGTTATTCTAGCTATGTTCGTCATTGTTTTGGCTGCATGCGGTGACGAAAAAGCTGAACAAGACAAAAATACAAATACTGATGACACGAAACAAGAAGCAGCACAGGGAGAAAATGCTTCATTCCCAATCACTATCTCCTCTACAATTTCTGAAAGCAAAAACGAAGAGTCTGGTCAAACTACAGTATTTGATGATGTAACTTTCGAAAAAATGCCTGAAAGAATCGTTGTATTCGATTACGGTTTCTTAGATACGCTTGATGCTTTAGGCGTTGAAGGGATCGTTGGTGTTGCAAAAGATGGTACATTACCAGAACACCTTTCTAAATTTGGTAGCGATGAATATGCAAGCGTTGGAAACTTAAAAACTCCAAACCTTGAAGAAATTGCGGCATTGGAGCCGGATGCAATCTTCATTTCAGGCCGCCAAGCCACATTCTATGACCAATTGAAAGAAATCACTCCAAACGTAGTATTCGTTGGTACTTCCCAAGATGATTACTGGGGCACATTTGAGAAATCTGTTGATATCGCGGCAAAACTTTTCGGCAAAGAAAAAGAAGCGGAAGAACAGTTGGCAAAATTCGATGAAAAACTGAATGAACTAAAAGAATTGGCTGGCCAATACAAAACTTCATTAGTCACAATGTACAACGAAGGAAAATTATCCGGATTCGGCACAAATTCACGTTACGGATATGTTTATGACATTTATGGATTCACTCCTGTATCAGACGACATCGAAGCTTCTTCCCACGGATCCGATTTCGGGTTCGAATCGATCTTAAAATTCGATCCGGAAGTATTGTTCGTAATTGACCGTACAGCAGCTGTAGGTGGACAATCCAACATCGAAGCGGACATGGAAAACGACATCATCAAAAAAACCAAAGCTTACAAAAACGGCAAAATCGTTTACTTGGACGGTCCGCTATGGTACTTGGCTGGCGGCGGTTTACAATCTGAAATGATGAAAATCGAAGAAATCTTAGATGAATTAAAATAATCAAAAATGAAGCTGTCCATTTCCGGACGGCTTTTTTTATATTAAAAATATAATGGATATGCCAGCCATGTATCATTGATACATGAAAAAGGCAATTTAAAAAATGAAAAAAATCATCTTTTTAGGAGAGGGAAGCGTTGAATAACCGAATCATTCTTGCAGGCATTATCACTTTTGTTTTGTTTTTGATTTTACGATACACATACAATTCTCCTCTGTTTGAGTCCTTTGATGAAAATATGCAATTATTGGTTGGCGGGAATCGGTTTATCGGTATTTTCCATTATCTAGGGGAAATGAAATTTATTATTTTCATTACATTGGTTTTGTTGTTGTGGCTATGGTTGAAACTTCACCATTACCGGGGGATGCTTTTGGTGATATTGACTATTCCAATGGGCTTTTTGCTTAATCAGTTGGTGAAACGATGGGTGGAGCGCCCAAGACCTGAGATCGAAAATCAGCTGAAAACCTTCAGCTTTCCATCGGGTCATGCGATGTTGGGAATCCTTTATTTGTTGACAATCGCTTATTTATTGTCAGAGCGCACACATGATGAAAAAAAGAAATGGTGGTACTGGATTGGTGCAATTTTTATTGCCTTTTTCGTTGGGTTATCAAGAGTGGCGGAAAGCCGGCATTTTGCAACGGATGTGATTGCCGGATGGTGTTTAGGTATTACTTGGCTATGCATTTGCATATATTGGTATAAACATAAGGAAAAGGGGCATACGGGTATGAAACGCTGATCAAGCGTTTCTTTTTTTATCACAAGTTTTCCAGGTGCACAAAATATAGTTTCATCAAAAAAAGTTGCACTAAGGAAAAAATCATGTGTATAATAAACAAAGGATACAGGATGAAAGGATGTTCATATGAACGACATCGTTTTAGCGTTTGGCTTGACGTTATTGGCGGGATTGGCGACAGGCCTCGGTGCGCTCATTGCATTTTTTACTGAGCGGACAAATAAAAAGTTTTTATCAGCCGCATTAGGATTTTCAGCAGGAGTTATGATCTATGTTTCATTGATTGAAATTTTCTTTAAAGCAAAAGATGCCTTAACGGTTGCATTGGGAGATACAAAAGGTTACTGGATGACGGTGATCGGCTTTTTTGGAGGAATGCTGTTCATCGCGCTGATTGATAATTTCATTCCGACCAAAACAAATCCCCACGAAGTCAAAACGGTGGAGGATGTACATCGGGCGGAACAGACGCATAAAGAGTCCGAAGAAGCAAAGTTAATGAAGGTTGGTATTTTTACGGCACTTGCGATTGGCATTCATAATTTCCCTGAAGGAATTGCGACTTTTATGTCAGCGATTCATGATCCGAGCGTCGGCATTGCCATCGCCATTGCCATTGCCATTCACAACATCCCTGAAGGAATCGCCGTGGCAATCCCGATATTTTATGCAACAGGGAAGAGAAAAAAAGCTTTTAAATTGTCCTTCTTTTCCGGATTGGCGGAACCTGTCGGGGCATTGGTCGCCTATTTAATTTTGCTGCCATTTTTGAATGATGTGATGTTTGGGGTTATTTTTTCAGCGGTTGCGGGGATTATGGTGTTTATTTCCCTTGATGAACTGCTTCCTGCCGCGAAGAAATACGATGAGACCCATTCGTCCATCTATGGGCTGATTGCGGGGATGGCTGTCATGGCCGTAAGTTTGATTTTATTAGCTTAAAAGGGAAAGGAGTTGTTCGAAAGCTTTGGCCCCCGAACAACTCCTTTATTATTTTGCATTGGATACGCTTGAGATTTCTTCTACATGAACGCCGCGTTGGTCCGGTTTTGTAAGTACGATTTTATGCGTCGGGAACAGTTCCTCCATTTTTGCAACGAACTGTTCGCCAATGGAGCGCGGTATAATCGAAATCATGGTTGGCCCGGCGCCGCTCAATGCAGTGCCAAAGGCCCCGGCTTTTTTCGCTTCTTTGCGGATTTCATGATAGTGAGGAATTAAATCTGCCCGGAATGGTTCATGGAATAAATCCGATTCCATATATTTTCCGACACGTTCATAATCTTTCAAAACCAATGCAGCTGCAAGCATATTCGCCCCGGCGCTCGCCTGAACGGCATATTGCCGCTGGAATGTTTTCGGCAATACGTCCCTTGCCTCGGAAGTTTTTAATTTCACATCAGGGATAAATAGCACAAAGGATGCATCAAGATCATGGATGTGAATTGTATCCACATTCCCATCCTCATCCATTGTGGAGATGGTCAATCCCCCTAAAACAGATGCCGACGCATTATCCGGGTGGCCTTCAATCTGTGAAGATAAATTTAATTTATCCTGAACAGTCAAATGAAGGTCACAAAGGAGATTGGCGATCTCAATGCCTGCAACAATCGCTGCCGCACTGCTGCCGATTCCTCTGGCAAAAGGCAATTCGCTTGTCATTTCAATTCGGCAGCCTGGCATCTCTTTATTGAATCTTTTGGCTGTTTCATTGGCGATTTTATAGATCAAGTGATCCTTTAATTCAAATTTTTTCGGCAAGCCTTCTGATAAATGGATAATTTCCCATTCGTCCTGTGGGGAAACCGTTAATTCCAAATACAAAGATAGACTGAGACCGATTGAGTCAAATCCAGGTCCTAAATTCGCAGTGCTGCCAGGAACTGTGATTTTCCATTTTTTACTCATACTAAACCCTCAATATAGTTTCGAATTTCTTCCATATCGTTTTTCAAAGAAACGACTTCCACCGTTGACGCGTTCATCGCTGTATCAGGATCTTTTAGTCCGTTTCCTGTAAATACAGTGACCACTGTGCTGCCTTTTGCGATTTTACCGTTATTCACGGATTTGATGACGCCGGCAAGGGAAGCGGCGGAACCCGGTTCTACAAAGACACCTTCGCTTCTTGCGATTTCTTTGTAGGCTGCAAGGATTTCATCATCCGTTACCGAATCGATGATACCGCCTGATTCATCGCGGGCAGCTTCTGCAAATTTCCAGCTTGCCGGATTACCGATGCGGATGGCAGTCGCAATCGTTTCCGGATTGGCAATCGGTTCGCCTTTTACGATGGCTGCCGCCCCTTCCGCTTCGAAGCCGTACATTTTTGGAAGACCGGTATTTTTGGCTGCATGATATTCTTTAAAACCTTTCCAATAGGCAGTGATGTTTCCGGCGTTACCGACAGGGATGCATAGATAGTCAGGAGCTTTGCCTAACGCATCAACGATTTCAAAGGCCGCCGTTTTTTGTCCTTCAATGCGGTACGGATTCACAGAGTTTACGAGCGTCACTTTTCCTTCTTCACTGATTTTGCGGACGATGGACAATGCATCATCAAAATTACCGTCAATTTCGATGATTTTTGCACCATACATGCAAGCTTGGGCAAGTTTCCCAAGAGCCACTTTTCCTTTAGGGATGACAACGATGGATTGAATGCCTGCCCGGGCAGCATAAGCGCTGGCCGCTGCAGAAGTATTTCCAGTCGATGCGCAAATGACGCATTTTGCACCTTCTTCCACCGCTTTTGCCACTGCAACCACCATGCCGCGGTCCTTAAAGGAGCCGGTTGGATTTAATCCTTCATATTTGCCGTATAATTCAATACCCAGTTTTTTTGATAAATTTCCCAAATAAATCAAAGGAGTATTTCCTTCGTTCAAAGTTAATGCAGGTGTTTTATCTGTCACAGGTAAAAATTCTTTATATTCTTCCAATAGACCTTTCCACATAATAAATGTCTCCTTTTGTTTTCGCTGGATGAACAATTGTTTTCATATAAAAGACATTTTAACGCACAATAATAGTATATTTCAATAGGAAACCAAAAATTTAAAGGATTATTAACAATATTTTTTTATCATTTTTCATCATGCCGATGAACTTGAAAAAGTTTGGTAATTTGCTTGCGATAAAAAGCGAATGGGTATATTGTAAAAGTATCAATTCAATTGTAAAGACAGGTGGAAAAGCAGATGAAGAATCATTCGGAGCAAAACACCGGCCCTGGAATTTCCCGCAATAAATTGCTGGGGGTAGCAGGAATCGGCTGGTTATTTGATGCAATGGATGTAGGCATTCTGTCATTTATCATTGCTGCATTAACGGTTGATTGGAACCTTTCATCCAATGAAATGGGATGGATCGGAAGCATCAACTCCATCGGAATGGCGGTGGGTGCCTTTCTTTTTGGGTTGTTGGCAGACAAAATCGGGAGAAAAGCAATTTTTATTACGACTTTATTATGTTTCTCCATCGCCAGTGGGCTTTCTGCCTTTACAACAACATTGGCTATGTTTTTAGTATTGCGCTTCATCATCGGCATGGGGCTTGGAGGAGAGCTTCCCGTAGCCTCCACACTGGTTTCTGAAAGCGTTCCTGCCAAAGAGCGCGGACGGATTGTAGTATTGTTGGAAAGCTTTTGGGCTGTGGGCTGGCTATTGGCCGCAATCATTGCTTATTTTGTCATTCCAAGCGACATTTGGCCGGTTGCAGGATGGCGTGTAGCATTGATTTTGACGGCAATTCCCGCTTTATATGCGGTGTTCCTTCGCTTGCATTTACCGGATTCTCCTCAGTTTTCCGCGAAACCGGAAGCGAAAAGGCGCACCTTCATTCAAAACATTGCCGGGGTATGGTCCAAAAATTATGCCAAATCCACGTTGATGTTATGGGTTCTTTGGTTTACCGTCGTGTTTTCCTACTATGGCATGTTTTTATGGCTTCCAAGTGTCATGGTTGGAAAAGGGTTCAGCTTAATTTCCAGCTTTAAATATGTATTAATCATGACGATCGCACAGCTTCCAGGTTATTTCACTGCGGCATGGTTTGTAGAAAAACTCGGCCGAAAATTTGTGCTCGTCACTTATTTATTGGGAACAGCGGCAAGCGCTTATGTGTTTGGACAAGCCGAATCTGTGACGGTACTATTAATTTCGGGTATTCTATTATCGTTCTTTAACCTGGGTGCGTGGGGCGCATTATATGCTTATACACCGGAACAGTATCCATTGTTGATTCGCGGTACAGGAGCCGGTATGGCAGCGGCGGTTGGACGCATTGGCGGCATATTTGGACCGCTCCTTGTAGGTTGGATGCGTACAGCGGAATTTGACTTCGGAACGATATTTGCTGTATTCTGTGTTTCGATTGTGATTGGAGTAGCGGCAGTGGTATTTTTAGGAAAAGAAACGAAACAAGTGGAATTGGAGTAATTTTCCTAAAGGAAGCTTTTTAAGAGGAAAAAGCTTCCTTATAAATTTGACAAATTCATGAACATTGGTATGTTACTCTATCATATTTTCTGAAAACTCATTGTATTCAATCAATATACGTGCTAACCTACTTTATTATAACTTGGATATAATTTTGAATCTCATGAAGGAGGAATTTTAAAAGAAAATGAGTTTTTGTGATGAAGTGAAGAAACGCTTTATCCGGCTTTCAAGGGGGCAGCGGAAGGTGGCGCAACTTGTGATCGAAAATCCGAATGTCGTTGCCACCCATATCGCCTCTGAAGTAGGAAAATTCATTGGTGTAAGTGAGTCGACAGTAATTCGTTTTTGCTATGCGATGGATTTATCCGGCTATAGCGAATTGCAAGAAAGAATTCGGAAAGATTTATCCGAATCAAAGAAGGTTGTAACAAAGGAACCGCTAACCATCGGGAAAAAACACGAATATTTATTCAGTGAAATCATGAATAGGGATGTTACAAGCATTTTAAATACAATCCAATATGTGGATGCTGAGAACTTCCAAAAAGCCACGCACTACTTGCATGAAGCGGAAGAGATTTATACTTTGGGATTCAGGCAATGCGCCCCTTCAGCAAGTTATCTGACTTCAATGTTAGAAAATTTCGGAAAAAAGGCATCCCAAATCCAATTTGATGTCAATGATATAGTGAAACAGATAAAAAGAATGGATAAGGATTCACTGCTGTTTGTAATAGCTTTTGATTCTGTATTGGAAGATGTATTGACAATTTTGAAAATTGCAAAAAATAAGAAAGTTAAAGTGATTGCTATTACGAATTCAACAATTTCTCTTGTCCGTGATTATGCAGACATCAGCTTCGTTGTGGGAACACAAAAACAATTTTCATTTGAAGCGGACACTGCCGCCAGCGCGATCGTACATGCTTTGATTGAAGGAATGACTTTGCTTAACAGAAACCATTATAAAAAATACTACAATCTTAATGAACAATTGGATCATGATCTCCGGCTATTGGAAGAGGAAACAATCGCGACGAAGTGATAATAACAGCATATTCGTAAAACTTTGAATTTTACGAATATGCTGTTATTTTATGGCCAAGTTGCAAGTTACGTTTTTCTATTTATAGGAAGTTGTGATAAAATAATCGGGGATGATATACAAGATTGGGAGGAACTAATTGTATGAGCAAAGTATTAGTTTTTGGACATAAAAATCCTGATACAGATTCCATCACATCTGCTATTGTGTATGCGTATTTGAAAGAACAGCTGGGAGCTGAAGTTGAAGCGGTAAGACTTGGCGAAGTAAACAACGAAACAAAATACGCTTTGGAAAAATTTGGATTCGAAGCGCCGAGATTGGTTTCCAATGTGGCGGAAGAAGCCAAAGAAGTCATTCTTGTGGACCACAATGAACGTCAACAATCCGCTGACGGAATCGAAAATGTAAAAATTTCGGAAGTTATCGATCATCACCGCATTGCAAATTTCGAAACAGCGGATCCATTATATTACCGTGCAGAACCTGTCGGATGTACAGCAACGATTTTAAATAAAATTTTCAAAGAGAAAAATGTTGAAATTCCTTCAAACATTGCAGGTCTGATGCTTTCAGCCATCATTTCGGATACATTATTATTCAAATCCCCTACTTGCACAGATGAAGATGTGCAAGCCGGGAAAGAGTTGGCGGAAATCGCGGGCGTCAATGCGGAAGAATATGGTCTAGCCATGTTGAAAGCCGGTGCGGACCTTTCTGATAAATCTTTAGAAGACTTGCTTTCTTTAGATGCGAAAGAATTTACTTTCGGCACGGTGAAATCCGTAGTTGCCCAAGTGAATGCGGTGGATGTGAACGATGTATTGGGCCGAAAAGAAGAATTGGTGAGCCTGTTAAACAAGAATGTTGAAGAAAAAGGTTTGAATTTATTCTTCTTCTTTGTGACTGATATTTTAAACAACGATTCCGTAGCGATCGTTGCAGGAAATGCGGCTGAAGATGCCGCAAAAGCGTTCGGCAAAGAATTGGTGGACAACCAATTCGATTTGCCAGGCGTTGTATCCCGCAAAAAGCAGGTAGTTCCAGTATTGACAGATGCATTGAGCTAAAAAATAAAAACGGTGTCCAAGGAAAAATCCTTGGCACCGTTTTTTATTCTAAAATGAGAGGATACACTGCCGGCCCTTCGATGACATTGCCGTATTTATCAAACCGGGATCCGTGGCAAGGGCAATCCCAGGTTTCATCCGCTTCATTCCATTGGGTTTTGCATCCCAAATGGGTGCATTTTGGAGCTTCCGCCCGTATTAAATAACCTTCCGCAAGATTTGATACCGTGAAGCCGATCGCCTTCAACATCCGCATAAACGTTTTGCCAAATAAATTTCTTGAAGGGCTGTACAGGTGCTGGGCTGGATGTTTTCCACTTGTCAGTTCTGTGGAAATGATTTCTCCCGCAACAAGGGAGTTGGAAAGTCCCCATTTTCGGTATCCTGTGGCAATATAGATTCTCGGCTCACTGTCCGAAATGCGTCCGACATACGGAATATAGTCGGCAGTGTTCGGATCTTGCGCGCTCCACAAATATTCCGGTTTAGGCAAACCATATTCCGAAACAAGCTCTTTCTCCAGCATTTCATAATATACTTGTGTATTTTGCACAGCCCCTGCTGTGTGGGAACTGCCTCCGAAAATAAAGTAAGGCTGATTGTCAATGAAGGCTGTGCGCACCGTCCGGGAAGATGAATCGGTGGACAAATATTGCCCTTTTAATAATGCCGAAGTTTTTGTTGCCATTAAATAGGAGCGGTCAATAGTTAACTTTGCAATGTGCAGTCCCTTGATTGCTTCGATCGGATAGTGGGTTGCAAGAACAACCGACTTGAAATTCACTTCAAAATCATTCTCTGTCAGCAGGCAATGTTCATCAACGGCCAGCTTCGTAACCCTTGTATTCACGTATAATTTAGCCCCGGCTTTCAATGCCAACTCGGCAAAATGTTGGGCAAAGTTGACGGGATGAATTTGATAGGTGTTTTCCATCTTCAATGCGGTCTTCACTTCGAAGGGAAGTTCCGTCTCCGTTGTTTCGATGCCTTGTATACCAACTTTATGATAAGCTGCCAATTCCTTTTTTATTGTTTCTGCTCCTTGGTCTGTCGTTGCATACAAGTAAGAATCGGCATGCCTGAAAGTTTCTGCCGCCGCTTCCCGAAGAGCGTTTTCGATCGCGTTCACATTCGCTTCATAATAGGTCCGCACTTCCTCTTCATTAAAAGTATTCAACAATGGATCAAAGACTGCTCCATGTTGAGGGGTTAATTTTCCAGTGGAATGCCCCGTTGTGCCGGAAGCGATTGAGGAGTTTGCTTCCAACAAAACGACATCGACCCCTTTTTTTGCAAGGAGATAGGCCGTATATATCCCTGTCAATCCCCCTCCCACAATGCAAACATCGCAATTCAATGAAGAGGATAAAGAATTCAAAGAGGTAGGGGTCACATTTTGCAACCAGAGCGAATTTTGCATAACAAATCCTCCTAAATCACCGTTTTTTAGGAGTATGCTAAAAAAACTGGCACATTATTCAATGAAAGCAAATCTGTTGTTGTTTTAAGAAGGGAAAAGTAAAATAGCGGAAAAGGGGGAGAACACATGAAAATTGAAGTTTGGTCAGATTTCGTTTGTCCATTTTGTTATATCGGGAAGAGACAGCTTGAAAAAGCCATCCGAGATTTGGGGTATGCCGGTCAAGTGGAAGTGGAGTTGAAAAGTTTTTTACTAGATCCGACAACAGATGAAAATTCGAATGAATCCACCTACGAGCACTTATCAAAAAAATACGGGATGCCGTTGGATGAAGTGAAGAAAATGACAGAGAGCGTCGTACAGCGGGCCAAGGAAGTGGGGCTCCAATATAATTTCGAGCAATTAAAAACAGCGAATACGTTAAAGGCCCATCAATTGGCCAAATGGGCTTACACAAAAGGAAAAGGTTCGGAGTTTAGTGAACGGGTATTCCATGCCTACTTCATTGAAGGCAAGGAGATCGGAAAACGGGATGTGTTGATTCGGTTGGCGGAAGAAGCCGGGCTGAACGGGAAAGAAGCCGCAGAAGTATTGGATGGCAATCAATTTTTGAAAGAAGTCGAAAAAGAGATCCAACAGGCGCAAGTCTATGGCATCCGGGGAGTTCCGTTCTTCGTAATAGAAAATAAATATGGCATTTCCGGGGCTCAGCCGCAGGAAATTTTCGAACAGGCGGTCAAGAAAGTGGCGGAAGAAAAAGGGATGAAGCCATCATTGCAAATGGTTGGAGAAGAAGGAAACTTCTGCTCTGATGGGCAATGCGATCTATAAATTCAGCCAAAAGTATGAGAAGTGCTTTCTTGATATAATGTTTGGGCTCCTTTATACTATTTAACGTATCTTGAAACCGAGATATTTGAAAATAGGGAAAGGAGCCGTTAGACAGCATGAAAAATGTATTAGTCATTAAGGCAAATAACCGACCAGACGGGATTTCTACAAAAATGTTCGAAACATATATCGAAGAAGCGAAAAAAGTGGAAGATATCAATCTGAAAATTTACAATGTTTTCGAAGAGGATATGCCATACTTTGGACAACAATTATTTGATGCATTGGCGAAGCAAAGTGAAGGAAAAGCGTTGACGGAATCAGAAGCCCGTTTGCTTGCAGCCAAGAAGAAAGCGATGGATTTGGTAACAGAAGCGGAAATCATCGTTCTTGCGTTCCCATTATGGAACTTGACAATTCCTGCTCCGTTGCATACATTCATCGACTATATTTATCAAGCCGGATTCATGTTTAAATACAATGAACAAGGACAATTGGTGCAATTATTGACAGATAAGAAATTTGTCATTCTAAATGCCCGTGGGGGATACTACTCTTCACCGGAAGCACAACCTATGGAAATGAGCGTAAATTATATTAAAAATGTATTAGGCAATATTGCGGGTATGGAACTTCTTGATGAAGTGATCATCGAAGGCCATAACGCAGAGCCAAATCGAGCAAATGAAATTATAGAAGAAGGGCTGAAACGGGTAAAAGGTTCCGCGCAAAAATTGGCGGCCGTGACAGTTTAATGGAAAAGGGAAGCATTTATTGAACAAGCGATCTTAATTTTGATTTTGCAGATTCTTTATAATCGTTTCATCAAGCATAATGCGGTGATGATTTGGAAACCGAAATAACCGCAAGTTTTATCTCCCGATGGAAAGATGGATGGATGCATTCATTTTTCTAATTGGGAGTATTTTTTTATAATGGAGATGGCGGGCAAAAACGCCTGAATTCCAGCGCTTAAAATTCAATGTAACCGATTGTATAAAAAAGGGATTTTACAACATAGGATATTGTTACAGAAACAATACTTCCAAGTATTATGTATCATCACTCCAAAACTTTTGCAATAAAATGAAACATGGTACACTTATTGATAACAGCTCGGCTATTGCAGGCAATAGTCGAAAAATAGCCATAAGTTTTATGGAAGTGAAAGCATATAATTATTTTTCAGAAAGTATACAATTACAGATACAAGGTTTAATACAAGAAAGGAATATGCTTTTATGACAATTGATCAATGGGCTAAGGAGTTAGCGGACATTACAAGTCAAGAAAATATAAAAATCAATGAATCGTTGAAAAAATATACTATGACGAAAATTGGCGGAAATGCGGATATATTGGTGATGCCTGAAACGGAAGAAGAAGCGGAAGGGATTGTAAAATATACACACAACAATAAAATCCCTTTATTAATCCTGGGGAACGGTTCCAATATGATTGTGCGTGACGGAGGCGTCCGGGGCATTGTCATGAATTTATCGAAGCTGAATGAAATCCGGATTGAAGGAACGGAAGTGTATGCCCAAAGCGGCGCGCTGATTATGGATGTTTCGAAAAAAGCGGCGGAAGCAAGTTTGACAGGTTTTGAATTTGCTTGCGGCATTCCAGGGTCTGTCGGCGGAGCCATGGCGATGAATGCCGGAGCTTATGGCGGGGAAATCAATGACGTCATTGTTCATTCAACTGTTTTGACGAGGGAAGGCGAAAGACTCGTATTATCGAAGGAAGAACTGGAATTAGGATACCGAAAAAGTATCATTGCGGATAAAAACTATATTGTTCTTTCATCGCTATTCCGATTGGAGAAAGGGAATAAAGAAGAGATTGATGCGAAAATTGCGGATTTGACTTTTAAACGGCAATCGAAGCAGCCATTGGAGTACCCTTCAGCCGGAAGCGTCTTTAAACGTCCGCCGGGATATTTCGCCGGAAAGTTGATTCAAGATAGCGGCCTTCAAGGAAAAGGGGTTGGCGGAGCGGAAGTTTCCACAAAACATGCTGGTTTTATCATTAATAAAGGAAATGCTACAGCGACGGATTATATTGAAACCATAAAAATGGTTCAAAGAACGGTTAAGGAAAAGTTTGGCGTCGATTTGGAACTGGAAGTGAAAATTGTAGGCGAAGATTGATTTCAGAAAAAGTAAAAAGTATCGTGAAAATTTTTGATTCATAGGGAGACAGCATCCTTCGTAAACATAAATGGCTGCTGCTCCTTTATTTTGTGCAATGAAAGAATTTCCATACATAGCAGGTGAGATTATGAAATTTGTATCATGGAATGTCAATGGGATACGGGCTTGTTTGAAAAAGGGGTTCTTGGATTATTTTAATCAAATGGATGCGGATTTTTTCTGTATCCAAGAAACAAAATGCCAGGATGGACAAGTAGAGTTGCCGCTTGAAGGCTATCATCAATTTTGGAACTATGCCGAGAAAAAAGGATATTCCGGGACGGCCGTATTTACAAAGCATATGCCTCTTTCAGTCAAGTATGGTGTCGGTGAAAGAGATTCGGAGCCGGAAGGACGAATTATCACTTTGGAATATGAATCATTTTATTTAGTCAATGTTTACACACCAAATTCCCAGAGAGATTTGGCGCGGTTGGACAAACGATTGCAATGGGAAGATGAACTGTTTATTTATTTGAAAGAATTGGATGGAAAAAAACCCGTTATTTATTGCGGCGATTTGAACGTGGCCCATCAAGAAATCGATTTGAAAAACGCAAAATCCAATATTGGAAATTCCGGATTTACTTTTGAAGAAAGGGGAAAAATGACAAGGCTATTATCGGCCGGGTTTACCGATACGTTCCGATTTTTGTATCCAAATCGCAAAGATGCCTATACATGGTGGTCATATATGAATAAAGTAAGAGAACGGAATATTGGATGGCGCATAGACTATTTTATTGTTTCTGATCGGATTAGGGAGGCTGTCGTTGACAGTGAAATCCACTCGGAAATTTTGGGAAGCGATCATTGCCCAGTTGCCCTGGAATTGAATGAATCCCGGATGCATTTTAAAAAGGTGGAATGATCATCAACCATACTTCAATAGGTCTAATAGCACAGGAGATGTTCAATCCAATATGGAATTAGCGCTGAAAAAAAGAATCTCATAACGGAAAATGATGTTAAAGACCTATATGTTTTTAAGAAAATTAAGAAAAATAGTCCTCTTACTATTGAGTATTTTGTATTAAATGTATATAGTTATAAATATAAAATACTAATTTTGAATAGGGAGGGTAAATATGTCACGACAAAAGTTGGTGAACGTCATGGAAGAAATGGTCAGTGGTCTTGTCCGGTACTTTTTGCGCAGTCCTGATTATCAAACATTTTGCAATTGTGATGAATGTGAATTGGAAGTTGTGGCAAAAGCGCTGAATAATTTACCTCCGTATTATGTAGCGTCCAAAACCGATCGGGAAAAAATCTTCAATGAATTGAAAGTTTCGAAAAACATTGAAACCATCAACAAAGAAATCATCCGCGCCATCTATGATGTTGGAAAAAGAAGAAACCATGTGGTATGAAAAGCCCAAAAAGTGATGAAAAACTTTTTGGGCTTTTTACTTTTTGGAAAGCCTTTAACTGTTACATTTTTTCCTTATATTGTAGTAAACTGAATATGATAGATGGAAAGTGAGGGGTCATGTTATGCCTACACCAAGCATGGAGGATCATATCGAACAAATATATTTATTAATTGAAACAAAAGGATATGCCAGGGTGTCTGACATAGCGGAAGCTTTATCGGTTTTGCCTTCCTCCGTAACAAAAATGGTGCAAAAATTAGATAAAGATGGGTATTTAGTATATGAAAAGTATAGAGGGTTAACACTAACACCAAAGGGAGAAAAGCTTGGGAAGAGGCTGGTGAAAAGACATGAGCTTCTTGAACAATTTTTGCGTCTCATTGGTGTTGATGAAGATAAAATCTACCAGGATGTGGAGGGGATCGAACATCATTTGAGTTGGAATTCCATCGACCGCATCGCCGATTTGGTCCAGTTGTTAGAGGAAGATAAAGAAATCGTAAAAAAGCTTGAAAAAATGAAACAACAACAATAATGATTGGTGGAAGGAAAGCGATAATGGAAGAATTGAAAGCTGGTCAAGCAGTAGAGTTTACAGTCTTAGAAAATGCCGGGTCGCGTTGGATTTTAACCGATGGCAATACGGAAATTCCGTTGAATAGCTCGGAAGTCACTACACCCCTTGAAGCCGGGGATCGTATAAAAGTATTTTTGTATGCGAATCGTCGTGGAGAGCTGTCAGCAACGACATTTATACCGCATATTGTGCAAGGAACCTATGGCTGGGCAAAAGTGATGAAAGTGACAGAGGAAGGTGCCTTCGTGGATATCGGCACTTCCCGGGAAGCGCTTGTAAAAGCCGAGGATTTGCCCAAACTGCGCTCACTTTGGCCAAAAGCGGGAGATCATTTATACATCACCTTATATACAAACCGAAAGGGAGAATTATTTGGCCGCCTCGTTACGGAAGAAAAGGTGAATGAACTGTATGAAGAAGCTTCGGAACAGTTGTTTAATAAAAATATAAAAGCGCGGGCCTATAGGCTTTTGCCGGTTGGGTCTTTTTTGTTGGGAATTGATATTCCTTACCGCATTTTTGTGCATCACAGCCAAATGGAGGCTGAACCAAGGTTAGGTCAAGATGTGGAAGTACGGATCATCGGAGTAAAAGAGGACGGAACAATGAATGGCTCATTGCTTCCGCGCAACTATGAAAGATTGGGAAAAGATGCCGAAAAAATTTATGAATACTTGAAAAGTGTGGGAGGCAAGATGCCGTTCAGTGATGAATCGACTCCGGAAGAAATCAATGCTATGTTCGATATGAGCAAAGGGGCATTCAAAAGGGCATTAGGCGTTCTGATGAAACAGAAAAAAGTGAAACAAAAGGATGGTTGGACAGAACTTATATAGGGCTTCTATGAATACACAAAAGGACGATGACGGAAACCTTTTGTGTTTTTTGTCGTACTAATTAATGGCAAACCTGAAAGGATAGGTTTGAAAGGAGAATGATCAATGAAGAGATGGCTGTCTATTCTTGCCGCATTGTTTTTGGTGGCATCGTTTATTCCTCGACAAGCATTTGCAGCACCCAAAGCGATTAATGAAAAATTGGGAGTTCCAATTGTAGTTTATGGAGCAAACCTTTCTGATTCTGAAAAAGAAAAGGTAAAAGAAGTTTTGAGAGTAGATGAAGAACCGGAAGTCGATGAAATTACGGTCTCCGGCCAGGACTTGGCAAAATATATCAGCAATAGCAATCCAAATGCCCGGATGTATTCCTCCGCAAAAATTACCCGTGAAGAAGAAGGGAAAGGTCTTACCGTAAGCATTGTGACGCCTGAAAATATTACAGAAGTGACTTCTGAAATGTATGCGAACGCCATGTTAACAGCCGGACTCAAAGATGCAACGATCGAAGTGGCAGCACCCAAACCGGTAACAGGACATTCCGCTCTTGTCGGAATTTACAAAGCTTATGAAGTAAAGACAGGGGAAACATTGGACGTAGAAAGAACAGATGTTGCGAACGATGAATTGCAAGTCGCAACGGAACTGGCGGATAACGCCAATATCACAGATGAACAAGTGGCCCAATTATTGACGGAAATTAAAAAGCAAATTGCCGAAATCGATCCTCAGACGAGAGAAGAAGTGGAACAAATCGTACAAGATCAACTATCAAAACTGAACATTGAGTTGAGTGATGCCGACCGTCAAATGCTGATTGATTTAATGGACCGCATTCGCAAATTGGACATCGATTTTTCCCAATGGAAAGACCAATTGTCAGATTTGAGTTCAACAATCGAAGAAAAGCTGGGATTTTTGAAAGATGAAGGATTTTGGGAAAAAGTGAAAAACTTCTTCAATAAATTGATCGATACGATTTCATCATGGTTCTCCTCCAAGGAAGAAAAATCAAATTAAATTACAATATCCACTCCCTGTGATATAGTAATTTCAAAAGGGAGGAATGTGAATGGAGTTCAAACTTGTTGAAAGAGGAACGAACTATTTTGCTTTCGAGTATGAAGAAAATGGGGAAATGTTGGCTGAAATCACATGGAATGAGCATGATGGAACGATGGATATGACCCATACTTTCGTTTCTCCTAAACTCCGCGGCCAAGGGGTTGCAAAAAAGTTGCTTGAGAAAGCCGTGGCCTATGCAAGGGAGCATCAATATAAAATGAATCCAATCTGCTCCTATGTGGTGGCTGAATTCCAAAAAGGTGAATATGACGACGTAAAAGCGTAAATGATAAGTGACATAAGAACAGTTTTGTTTTTATGTCACTTTTTTATTGTTCAGAATGAAAATAAGAAAGATGGGAAAAAGTAAGTAATAAAGATGGAAAGGAGAAAAAACATGGCAAAAGGGAAAGGCGTCTTGATGACTGCGTTTTTGGCGGGTGTGACAGCCTATTTGAGCAAAAAAGAAAATCGTGACAAAACGGTGAGGATGATAAAGAATATGAGATCCACTTTCTCAAAGGAAACCGACTTCGGTGAAAAAAGATATAGCAAAACCAATAATAATGATTTGAGGGAAATTGCGGAAACGGCAGCGGATGATACGGAAACAAAAATCAGAGAAAATAATATGATCGCTGAAAGCGGGTTGCAAACGGCCGTTATTTATTACAATGAAAACAATCAGGAAGTGCAATAACCAAATATTAATAAGAAATAACAAATAGCCGCAACAGCTATTCATTGTGCGGCTATTTCGTTTTAAAAGTATCTTGCAATTTCCCTTTAATTTAATGGAATGATGCCTGTAAACGAAACCTCCCTTTGAATCCCCGAATTCTTCAAATCCATGAAGGAGAAGTTTTGCAACAGTTCCTCTTGAAAGCGCACAGCCCCAACTGGAAATTCCTCATCAACGCAGTTCCGATACATAGCGCATAAGTGGAGATACTTGATGAAATATGCGGTCCAGCAAAAAAATAGGACAAACCAAAATGTTGGCTTGTCCTGTTAAGGTGTGCAGTGATTATTTAACTTCTACATTTTTTTTCATTGTATTGTTTTTCAAAAGATTGATGTGCCAGCTTAATGCTTCCTCAAGGATATGAGGTGTTTGGGAATTGCCTGTTGCTTCAACAGCGCGGTTGTAGTAATCCCATAATTGATCTTTGAAGTCTGGATGTGCACAGTTTTCAATGATCAATGGCACACGTTCTTTTGGAGCAAGACCGCGTAAATCGGCAATACCTTGTTCAGTCACGATTACATCAACATCATGTTCTGTATGGTCAACGTGTGAAACCATAGGAACGATGGATGAAATAGCGCCGCCTTTTGCATAAGATTTTGTAACGAATACTGTTAGGCGGGCATTTCGGGCGAAGTCGCCGGAACCGCCGATACCGTTCATCATTTTTGTACCTGCTACGTGTGTAGAGTTTACGTTACCATAAATATCCACTTCAAGAGCAGCATTGATTGAAATTAATCCGAGTCGGCGGACAACTTCTGGGTGGTTGGAAATTTCTTGTGGACGTAAGCAAATTTTATCCGCATATTTTTCAATGTTGCCATATACTTTTTGTTGTGCTTCAGCAGTTAAAGTAATGGATGTTGCTGATGCAAAGTTTACTTTTCCAGCGTCAATCAAATTAAATACTGCGTCTTGCAGACATTCAGAGTATACTTGCAGATTTTCGAATTCAGATTCTTTGAAGCCGTCCAATACAGCGTTTGCTACTGAACCTACACCTGATTGGATTGGCATTAATTCGTTTGTTAAGCGTCCAGCTTTGATTTCAGAACGGAAGAAGTCAAGCAATAGATCTGCCATTCTTTGTGTTTCTTCATCTGGCGCTACGATTAATGATGGAGCATCTGGCTCTTCGGAAATGACAATCGCTTTAATTTTGTCAAGGTCAACGCGGATACCTTTTTCACCGATGCGTTGATTTGCATTTGTAATAGGAATCGGTTCACGTTTACCTTGTGGACCTGGTACATAAATATCATGAATACCGATTAATGTATCAGAATGTGAAATATTTAATTCAAGAATAATATTTTCAGCGTATTGAGCGAAAATCGGTGAGTTACCTACAGAAGTTGTCGGAATCAATAACCCGTCTTCAGTAATCGCACAAACTTCGATAATTGCATATTTAATAGGGCCGATGATTCCTTGGCGAACCAATTCGGCATTGTGGGAAAGGTGGGCATCTACATATAAAATGTCCCCTTTATTGATAAGGTTGCGCATCGCTTTTTCACCTTGGTATGGCCCACGTTTGCGAATAACGCCCGCCTCAGCTAAATAATGGTCTACTTCAGGTCCAAGGGAAGCACCTGTATAGACGTCAATTTTGAATTTCTCTTTTTTCGCCCGTTCAACAAGAGCCATCGGAACAACTTTCGCATCCCCAGCACGTGTAAAACCGCTCAAGCCCACAACTGCGCCATCAGGAATAAGGGCAGCTGCCTCTTCAGCAGAAACAATACGATCTCTTAGTTTTGGTACACCAATTCTTTTTTCAATGATTGAATCCATAGTATCCTCCCCTTTATTTGTTATACAGAGAAAACTTTGTAAGAATTTTCAGTATATTGGGCGAGCAATTAAACTGCGCTCAAGAGTAAATTAATAATAGCACGTCTTTGTCACACAATCTTCATGTGTTGCATGAAAATGCTTAATAAAAGTATTAACGAGAAAATACGAGATTTTTCGACAAATATATTATTTTGGAAAACCAAGATTCGGTAAACTTAATAACAAATTGAAAGGACAAAAAATCACCATTTTCCGTTTCGGAAAAATGGTGATTTTTTTACCATAGAAATAGAAAGAGAAGCCATATATATTTGATACCAAATCAGAATCCCAATGAACGACGGAAGTAGCTTGCATATCTTTGGCTTACAGGAATTCTTGTTCCATCTCTCATCACTAAAAGGAATGTCGAATGGGAATCAGGTTGAATTTCATCGATAAAATCAATATTCACAATGTAAGAGCGATGGCAACGAATGAAATGGTCGCTGGACAGGAATAACTCAAGATCGCTGAGATTTAAACGATGGAATCCTTCTTTATCCATTGTTTTGACGAAAGTTTTGCGAAGTTGGGTTTCCAAATAAACAACTTCATTATGTTTGATTGGGTACCAGCAGTCATCGATTTTAATTGTGATGTAGTTTGTCAAAAATGGTGATGGCTTTTGAGGGAAAATAGCAGTGACTGCCCCTTTAATTTCTCCTTCAGTGATTAAAGGAATGCTCATTCCGTAGTAAGGGACTCCAAAAACATCCGATTCGATGTAAGTGTTGATTTTTTTTCCGTACTGTATCGCTTTATAGGCAGCAGAACCTTCTTTGATCGGATCACCAGGTTTAATTTTCAAGTCTACAAGTTTACTTGGCTGATAATATATATATTCTTTAGTATCTGAAATAGCGATGGATGTATTTTCCGGGAAGAATTCTTTAATCACATCCATAATTTCTTCTATTTCTTTTGGATCCACTTTTAAACACCTCGTTTGTCCACATTAATGTTTTAATATTTTTATTTTACTACATATTTTTAGAAATGAAATAGAGAAGAATGTATAATTGTGAGAACATTTTGTAATGAAATTTATTTTTTCTTGAACAATAGCATAGTTTATTTTAAAACATTTTAGCAATATTTTTTTAGTATTTTTTTATGCATTTATGATATTTTACATAGTGTAAACAATATATAATATTTTTCAGTAATTTAATTTGCTAAATAGTGTTGAAAAAAAAACGAAAATTATGGTAATATTCACTTTAGTTATAAATAATTATTTAAATTTTTGAATTTTTTTGCGATAATAGATAAAATTTTAGCATTTTATACTCAAAAAGGCACCTTTCGCATGTTAAAATTTTTTTATTTTTATCAGATTTACGCTGAATATACCAGTATAGTGATTATGGACATATGATGCAAATTTCATTCTGAAGAAAGATGGGGTTAATGATGCAGTTACAGCAACATTCAATTTCTGAAACAATTTCGAAACGATATTTTCAGGAAATTGATAGTATTAATCAATATAATGGGATTGAAGACTTTTTTAATATTGAATCAAAACTGTTGTTTGAAATATTTCATTTAGAGGCGGAAAAAGCAAAAAAGTCATTGCATGAAATTATTGATATTTTATCGATTCGTTTTGGAAAACAAGTCATTAAAGAAGTAAGAAATTATTTTATGACCCTTTCGTCCATAGTTGCTAGAAAGCTTATGGAGAACCAAGTGCCTTCGAAAAAAGCTTTTGCCTTTAATGTTGCTTGCATTGACATGATTCAAAATAAAATGAAGGATGCGGAATTTTTACAATTTGCAGATGAGTTGATCGACTTCTATGTAAGTTTTATCGCCGACCGGAAACAGCCTACATTCCGCCATCAAACAGTCAACAAAGTCATCATGTACATAAATGATGAATTGGAAAATGACTTGACGGTAGAAAGTATCGCACAAAAATTCCACATTAGTACAAGCCATCTTTCCCGCATTTTCCGAGAACATGTCGGGATCACGTTGGTGGAATATTTAAATGTGAGAAGAGTTGAAGAGTCGCAATATTATTTGAGACATACGAATAAAAGCATCACTTCAATTTCTGAACAATTTCATTTTTGCAATCAAAGCTATTTTACTCGAATTTTTAAGAAGTATACGGGAGTTACGCCAAAACACTTCAGAGATGAATTGCATCATGAATTTTATCGATTCGAATTTCCGGAAACAGCGAATGTCGAAAAAGAAAAATAAGATGCTGTTCATTTTGACACCTGCTATTTGAAATTATAATGTTTATTCCGTATACTTCAACTTAGTGAAAAATAATTAGTAGGTGGAAAAATGAAGAAAATAATGTTATTTTTACTTTTCGGCATTGCGCTGTTTGTTTTGTCGGGGTGCCAAGCAGTTGAAAATCAAGAAGGATTCTTTTACCACACATTTGTCAAGCCGATGGATTGGTTATTGAATACGTTGGGCGAATGGTTCGGCGGCAGTTACGGATTGGCCATCATTGCGATTACAATTTTTGTCCGCCTCATTTTGATGCCTTTTATGTTGCGCAATTATCGTCAACAATCCATCATGAAATCCAAAATGGATATCATCAAACCGAAAATGGATGAGATCCAGGAAAGATTGAAAAAGGCGAAAACAAAAGAAGAACAAATGAAAGTGCAACAGGAAATGATGGCCTTATACCGCGAACACAATATCAATCCATTGAATTTAGGTTGCTTGCCTATTTTGATTCAAACACCGATCATCATGGGATTATATTTTGCCATCCGCTATTCCGATGAAGTGCTGTCCCATAAATTTTTATGGTTCAATTTAGGAAACCCTGATCTCATTATTACAGCCATTGCGGGACTTGTTTATTTCGTTCAGGCAAAAGTCTCATTATGGACAGTTCCGGAAGCCCAAAAGCAGCAAATGAAGATGATGGTTTATATTTCGCCGATCATGATTGTCGTTTTCTCGCTTTCATCAATGGCTGCTTTACCTTTATATTGGTCTGTCAGCGGTTTATTGCTTATATTCCAAACTTACTTGGGAAGAAAATATTATTCCGAACATCCTGTTGAACAAGCAAAATAAGCACAAAGGTCGAGTCTTTACGGCTCGGCTCATTTTTTTGCAGTAAAACTATGAAATTAGTGATAAAATAAAAGAGCAAATTTTTCAGATAGGACGGAATCAGGTGATGATATGAAAAATAACAAAAAGAATTATATACTGATCGGTTCATTGCTTGTGGCGGTGGTTGCCATCGTGGCGATTATATTGGCCGTCAATATGAACCGCGATGCAAATGAGTCATTGAAGGATGAGGAAGAAAATGTTGCCGTAAGTCCTGAAGAAAAAGAAAATGAGGCAGATAAAGAAGAACCTCAGGAAGAAAAGGACAAATCCGGCGAATTGCAGGAAGAAGCCACTCCTTCAAAAGAAGAACCGCAGGAACAACCGCAAGTCAAACAGCCGGAACAACAACAACCTAAAACTGAACAACAGCAAAAAGAGCAGGGAACAAAAGGGAACAACGGATATATTGAAGGTCAACAACTTCCAACTAAGCCGACGTATATTCAAGGCGTGCTGATCGCCAATAAAAAATATCCGCTTCCAAAGGATTTTGCTCCAGGGGAAAACAAAGAAGCCCGGGCAGCCTTTGAAAAAATGGCGCAAGATGCAAAAAAACAAGGATTTGAGTTAGTGGCATTCAGCACCTATCGTTCTTATGAATATCAAGCGACGCTTTATAACAATTATGTAGCGAGGGATGGAAAAGAAAAGGCGGACCGCTACAGCGCGCGTCCAGGATATTCCGAACACCAGACAGGGCTCGCCTTTGATATTGGAGAAAAAGGGCGGGAAGATTTATGGTTGGAAGAAGCATTTGGAGAGTCGCCTGCCGGCAAATGGCTTGCTGAAAATGCTCATAAATACGGATTCATATTAAGATATCCGAAGGGGAAAGAACATATTACAGGCTATATGTATGAAGCATGGCATTTCCGTTATTTAGGAGTGGAGCTTGCCACGAAAGTAAAAGATTCCGGACTGACATTAGAAGAATATTTGGGGATTAATTAATAAAAAGAATTCGTTTTTCCAAGGGTAAAAGTCCCTTTTGGAGAAACGAATTCTTTTTTATAGGATC
Source organism: Ureibacillus sp. FSL W7-1570 (assembly GCF_038593265.1). Lineage (GTDB taxonomy): Bacteria > Bacillota > Bacilli > Bacillales_A > Planococcaceae > Ureibacillus > Ureibacillus suwonensis. The sequence continues at coordinate 2,071,923 of NZ_CP151979.1, read as the reverse complement.
GGGGAGAGCAGCCTTGAAATGGATTCTTTGAATTTAATGCCATATGAACGGTTATCATAATGCTCCAAAGTCAATTCCCGGGAATCCAAAATATCCTTTTCAAAGATTTCGGCCAATTCATGGGAAATTTGACGATCATAGATAAATGCATTAACTTCAAAGTTCAATCTGAAACTGCGGACATCAATGTTGGCAGTGCCGACTGAAGCGGCTTCGTCATCGATGACGATCATTTTCGCATGAATGAAACCTTTGTCATAAATATAGACTTTCGCCCCTGCCTTCAACAATTCACCGATGTAGGAATACGTGGCCCAATAAACGAACATATGGTCAGGTTTGTTTGGAATCATGATGCGCACATCAATCCCGGAAAGGCTGGCGACTTCTATGGCATTCAAGAAACTGTTATCCGGAATAAAATAGGGGGTTTGTATATAAATATACCGTTTCGCTTCCATCAATAATTTCAAATAAGCATTTTTAATGGCAGGCCAATCCGTATCCGGGCCGCTGGAGATGATTTGCATTGCCACATCCCCTTTTTTCGGGATGGCCGGAAAATAGCGTTCCGCATATTCGATTTTATGTTCGCTCGCCTGGTTCCAATCCAATATAAACCGCGTTTGAAGAGGATGAACCGAACTGCCTTCAATGCGCAGATGGGTATCTCTCCAATAACCGAATTTGCTGTTCAAACCGATATATTCATCACCGACATTGAATCCGCCAATGTATCCGATACGGCCATCAATCACCACGATTTTCCGGTGGTTTCTGAAATTCAGCCGCGGATTCAGTAGGGGGAAAATGGAAGGGAAAAAGACTTCAACTTCTCCGCCCAATTCAATCAGCTCTTTAAATTGTCTTTTTTTGATTCCCCTTGACCCCATTTCATCGTACAGGATTCGGACCTTAACCCCTTGTTTTGCTTTCTTTTTCAGCACATCATAAATTCTTTGCCCTAAATTATCGAGCTTAAAAATGTAATATTGTATGTGAATATGATCTTTGGCATTGGAGATATCATTGATCAAAGATTGGAATTTTTCGACCCCATCATCAAAGATCCGGATCTTATTGTCTTGGGTCAGGACTGCGTCTCCGGTAATCAGGTTCATTTGAATGAGGTTTTTATAATTTTTCACATAGTCCTCATTAAAATGAAAAGTATCACTTTCAAGCGCATCAATTTGATACTTAATTAAATTGTCGATGCCAATATCCTTTTTGCCATCCCAGCGGAACAAATGCTTTTTCCGCAACTGTCTGCCAAGCATTAAATATAAAATAAATCCAAGTAACGGCAGGAAAAATAGCACAAGAATCCATGCCCAAGTGGAAGATGCATCTCTTCTCTCCAAAAAGATAATGGTGATGGCGAGAATAATATTTAAAACAAATAAAATTGGAATGAAAGGAATTGAATTAATGATGACACTCATTCCATACCCACCTACTCCCCCGCATTATTATATATCATTATAACTTAATTACCATTCAAATAGAAATTATTGGTATATAAAAAGGCAACCTTCTTTTCAGTTGGTTGCCCAATCATCAGTATTGTTCAGTTTGCAAATAAATATCAGTAAAGTCACCTTGGGCGAGCTTTTTGCTATTGATAAAAAACTTGATGATTCCCGAGTCTCCCCACATGATGTTTTGTTCATCATCCGAAACGATTTGTAAAAGCAGCGTATCATACCGCTTTAGAAGGGTTGAATGACTTCTGGTATCGTAGTGAATAAAGTATGGATAACCGCCGATTTTATGTTCCGCTCCCAAAAAATGTTCAAAGTAGTGTTCTTCAAGAGTGCGTCCGTCATGAAGACGCTTCGTAAGATCACCGAGGCCGATATATTTTTTCAGCCGATAATCCATGGCGGAGACAGGTTCGATCGAATTGATAAATCGAAGCGCCATCGGGTGTTTAAACGGGGAGTATGTGGTTTTTGGCAAGAACGAAAAATCGGTGGCCAGTTCCTTTTCGGGCAAAATGGTTGGAAAATACCGCACTTTAAAATATTGCTGAAAAATTTCTTCACCCATCTGATATGTAACAAAAGAAGGGGAGATGAAAAATTGTAAAATCCCTTTTGAAGGAAAAGGATGAAATGAATGAACTTGTTCAAAATTTATTTGGGCAAGGAAAATCAAATGATTTCCATCAATGTCTTTAGGATAGTGCATTGTTTTTGGCAAGTACGGAATCCCGGAAAATTTGCTGTCCGTAAGACCGGTTTGTTGTATTTTAGGATAGATATTAATCGTTTTCAACGATGATGCTTCAAGTCTTGTTCGGATTCCTTCAAATTGGGATGGCAGAGGGAATGAATGTAAAAAGTCCAAGTTTGATCCTCCAACATAATTTTTATATTCTTATAACCGTTTATAAAAAATATATGCACCATTTAACATGTTTTTTAAAATTATTGATAAAAAAGCGCCTGGAGAATCCAGGCACAGATCAGTTTTACAAATTTTTTTAAGATAAGTTGTTTCTGAATGGAGTTTATCCAATCAACCTTCATACTCTGCACGAAGAGATTTCTTTGACTGTTTGAAGAAGAAAATTAAACCGATTACAATCAGGGCTATCACTGTTGCAACATAATAAGTCAGATTTGTTCCGAAATTAAATAATCCGGTAAAAAACAGCGGGCCGATAATTCTTCCCAAGTTATCCATGGAGTAGGAAAGTCCGGAAGCGAGACCATACTTTCCGCCGGATTCTTTCGTCGTTAAAGAAACGACACAAGTTCTGGCTAATGCATTTCCTGCTGTGAAGACACAGAGAGCAACACCCGCCATTACCAAACCGGATGTCATGGTGATTAATACCAGTCCGATGGCAGAAATGATCTGAGCTGCAAATAACCATTTTGTTTCAGTACCATCTTTGATTCGACGAATGATGCCTCCTTGAACGAATGCATCGACGAATCCGCTAAACATAAATAAAGATCCTAATTGCGACGGTGTGATATCGATGCGATCAATTTGGAAAAGCTGGAATGTGGCTTCTACACCGGCTAAGATGAATGTAACGAAAAATGAAAAGAAGAATAAATAACGGACACGATATTTAAAAAGTGTAGATGCCCCTTTTGGAAGCAGTTCCCGTTTCGTTGCCTCCCCTTTTCTTTCCGGCTCTTTCAACAAAATCAGTGCAATAATAAAGAGAACGGCAATCAATGCGGCAGAAATTGTAAACGGCAAGTGCAGTTGAATTTCACCGAGCACACCGCCTACAGCCGGTCCGAAGATGAATCCAAGACCGATCGTCATTCCCATAAGTCCCATGTATTTGTTTCGGTTTTCGTTTGTGGAAACATCGCTGATATATCCAGTAACGGAAGTATAGAGCGCACCAGAGAACAAACCGCCAATAAAACGGGAAAGGTATAAAATGAATAAATGATCGATAAATAGGCTGAAAATAAGAAAACTTAAACTAAAACCGACCAAACCTACCAGTATCAATGGCTTTCTTCCGATTTTATCCGAAATGTTTCCCCAGAAAGGGGCCGTGAAGAAGCTGGCTAATGCATAAACCGTCAATAATCCGCCTACATGAACATCATTCCATTGATTTTCCACAACCACTTCCGGCAAAACAGGAATGATGATTCCAAAGCCCAAATAGACGAGAAATTGTATGGATAACAATAAGGATATATTTTTCATAATCTTCCTGCCTTTATTTTTTTATTTTTTAATTAGTATGAACATGTACATTGTAACTTTACCTTTTTTTGAAAACAAGTAAATGGTATACTGTAAAAAATCCCCTTTTTCATAAACTTGTAATATATTTGAAAAATATAAAGGAAGATTATCATGTTACAATAACTTGAAGATGTAGTGCGCGAAACTTTTCCACTATTTGAACGTTATTTATAATATATATTTTTAAGGGATAGGTGGTAGGTATGGCGAAGGACGTGGATTTGAGGAAAATCGCTTTGAAATTATCAAAAACAGGTGTAACGGTAACAGTAACGAAATCACGGTTGGAATTGTTGAAAGTATTGGCACCACCAAAAACAACTACCCAATGTTAATTCGGATGAACAAAAATAAAAATTCCCGCATAGCGGGAATTTTTTTATAAATCATCCTCATCTTTTGCCGAGAACATGTATTTTCTGTAATGGTACTTCATGCTGAAGACAAGTCCGATCGCCAGGGCGTTTCCCATGAGTGAACTTCCTCCGTAACTGATGAAAGGCAAAGGAATACCCGTGATTGGAAGTAATTGGATCGTCATTCCGATGTTTTCGAATACATGGAAAGTGATCATTGCGATAATTCCGGCACAAACATATGTACAGAATGGATCTTTTAAGGTAAGGGTGATTTTGGTTAAATGGTAAATCAACAGGAAGTAAAGGCAGATAACAAAACTTGCGCCGATAAATCCCCATTCTTCACCAATGACTGAAAAAATGAAATCGGTGTGGTTTTCGGCAACATAAACTTCCCGGTTCATATACCCTTTGCCGAAGATTTCCCCTGATCCGATGGCGTTAAGGGAAGTGATCAAGTGATAACCCGCTTCATCCGCATAGGAATATGGATCAAGCCATGAATAAATCCGTCCAAAATGGTATGGCTTCACACCCAAGTGGTCTGCAAGGAAATCCTGCATATATAAAGCCATCCAAATTACGGTACTTCCTATAGCGGCGCCGCCTATAAAAATCGGAAGAATAATTTTCCAAGAAATACCTGCTGCAACAATTAACGCGGCGGTAATGGCAATAAACACCAATGAAGATCCCAAGTCGGGCTGTTGCATGATAAATGCAAGCGGAACGAATAAAGTGAGAGCGATTTTTCCTAATAATAATAAATCGGTTTTAATGGTTTTGATTGTGTATTTTTCGTGGTGAGCACTGATCAGTCTTGCGGCTGCCAGTATATAAAAAGTCTTCATGAATTCGGAAGGTTGAATGCTTCCAATTGGAAGGTGGTACCAGCTTTTGGCTCCGTTTTTTGGTTCACCGATTTGTCCTGGGCCTTCCGGCATAAAAATGAGCAAAACTAATAGAAAAATTCCGAAGCCATATAAATACCAAGACATTTTTTTGTATTGTTCCGGCTCGAAGTACATGACAAAAGCAATGATGAAGGCGCCGATGACGTACCATTGCAATTGTTTTATGACGAAATTTGTTTCGCCATATTGCCCCGTCGTTTGGGCTGAGGATATGGCCAACAAACTGATAATTAAAAATGTAATGAGTATAGCAGCAAGTTTCCAATCGAATCTTTCTGCAAAGTTTCTGTTATTTTCCATTTTGTCCACCTATGTTCTATAATATTGCATTTTACAATGTTCATCTATCAATATACTGTATCATATTTTATTATGCATTATCCCAAAAAAATGCCCATTACAGATTTAAACATTAGTTAAAGACGAATACAATATGAAATTGTTTCAAAAAAACATAATTACATCATATAATAAACTTAACGGTTGTGGTAATGGAGAGTGATTGGATGGCAAAAAAACATAAGACGGTTGACGACTACTTTTATCATTTGTTTATACATATGAATGATGTCGATCGGTTTGTTATTTTTAGCGGTTTGACTTTGAAACAGTTTATTGGATCTGTTGATTCCATAAAAAATATTTTGCTTTTAAAGCACAATTACGAAGATGGTTTATTTAATATGCATACCCAGCTGGATTATATTCCGAATGACGAAATAAAAAACTTTGTGAAAAAGATGGAAGATTCAAATCGTGACTTATGCTGGGTGGATTTTTCGGACGAAAAGCAAATCAATCAGCTCACTCCCATGGAGCAGGCAGAATTATTATATTTAGGGCATAAAAAAGAACCTGTCACTACACCATTTTTTGTGAAATTGCAAAATCGTTATGTGTATTGTTCATCTGCGGATGATAAAACAACGAAAATTTACTTCCGTTATTTGGAAGATTTTGAAATGCTGATCTCAACCCTCATCAATAATATTATAAAGGAAAACGGTGGTAATGGAGGGTTCTGGCGAAGAAGATCGAAAGAGAGAATCCCAAAAATGGATGCCGCTTCATTAAAAGCATATCGCAGTTATTTCAAAGAGGGCGCACTTATTTCGATCTACAAGATGGAAAAACCGGAAAATCATTTTGGTGTTGAAATTCGCACACTCTCCGACTATGATTACCCTGATGAAGTATGGAACGATTTGAAAATCATTCTGAAACAGGACTATGACGAACTGATTAAACTGACGTAAACTTCCCTGTCCAAGGGTGCAGATGACAGGGAGTTTTTCTTTTGTATTCATGAAGACATTCTTTTCATGATAAACTAGTATTACTTAAAACTTGGAGGTCGAACAATGAAAAAACGGATCGGATTATTGTATGGGGGGAAATCCGCAGAGCATGAAGTATCATTGATTACTGCCACTGCGGTAACGAAAGCCATTGATTTTGACAAATATGAAGTAATTCCGATTTATATCACCCTTGACGGTGAATGGTGCAGAGGTCCCCAACTGACAAAACCGGCGGAATCTGTTGAAGAATTGAAATTTACGAAGGAAGAAAGCAATCCGAATTATATTCTCGAGTTCATTTTAGATGAAAATGACAAACAAGCCAAATTTGATGTGGTTTTTCCTTTGCTCCACGGCACATATGGAGAAGACGGCACTGTTCAAGGGCTTCTTGAGCTGTTGAATCTGCCTTATGTTGGAAATGGTGTATTATCTTCCGCTGCCGGCATGGATAAAGTGATCATGAAGCAATTGTTCAGCGTAGCAGGATTGAACCAAGTGCCATTCGTGTATTTTATCCGCTACGAATGGGATCAAAATAAAGAAGCGTTGCTTTCAAAATGCGAGAATGAATTGACTTATCCGATGTTCGTCAAACCGGCCAATTTAGGTTCCAGCGTCGGCATCAACAAAGCATCCAATAGAGAGGAATTGGAAAAGGCCATCCACATCGCTTTTAAATATGACCGGAAAGTTGTTGTTGAACAGGGGATCGAAGCGCGGGAAATCGAGATGGCTGTGCTTGGCAACAATGAACCGAAAGTGTCTGTTCCAGGCGAAATCAAACCGACGACGGAGTTTTATGATTACGAATCAAAATATAAGGACGGATCCACCCAATTGATCATTCCTGCCGAAGTTTCTCCGGAAGTGGAAGCGAAAATGAAAGATATGGCCATCCGTGCATTTAAAATCTTGGATTGCGCCGGCTTGGTGAGAGCCGATTTCTTTGTGCGCGGAGATGAAGTATTGATCAATGAAGTGAATACAATGCCAGGTTTTACGCCGTTTAGCATGTATCCGCTTTTATGGCAGAACACCGGATTAAATTATCCGGAATTGATTGATCAGCTCATTGAACTTGCGATTGAACGACACAAAGAAAAACAACAACTTCAATTTAACAGAGAATAGTTGGGATGAACGATGAGAAAAAGAATTCAAGACATTGCAAAATGGTTAAATATTGATGCCGGAAATGACGGCGAGAAAATTGTAACGGGGGTTTCCATCGATACAAGAACCATTAAGGAAGGGGATTTGTTCATTCCTTTTCGCGGAGAAAAAACAAATGGGCATCAATATGTACGTCAGGCATTTGAAAAAGGAGCAAGCTGTTCTCTATGGCTGAAAGATGAACCGAATCCCCCAAAGGATGTTCCGCTTCTTTTCGTGGAAAATTCCGAGGCGGCGTTGCAGCAAATGGCGCGCAAGTACCGCGAAGAGTTGAAAGCGACTTTTATCGGAATTACCGGTTCAAACGGGAAAACATCTTCAAAAGATATTTTGGCAAGCTTGCTTTCCCCTTACTATAAAGTGCAAAAAACGATCGGGAACTTCAACAATGAACTGGGCTTGCCCCTGACTATCCTGTCTCTTGATGAGGATACGGAAATGGCCGTGTTGGAAATGGGGATGAGCGGGTTTGGCGAGATTGAATTTTTATCCACACTCGCGAAACCGCATTATGCGATTATTACAAACATTGGGGAAGCCCATATGCAGGAGCTCGGTTCCAGAGAGGGGATCGCGAGGGCGAAATTTGAAATTATCAAAGGTTTCGATTCGGACGGCGTTCTTTGTTACGACGGCGATGAACCTTTATTGAGGGCGTTGGTTGAAAAAACGCCTCAATTAAAGTCAAAAGCATTCGGTTTTGGAACAGGCAACGATTTGATGGTCAAAGCAATCGAAACGACGGAAAAAGGAAGCCGCTTTATTGTCGAAGGAGAGTTAAACGGAGAATTTTTCATCCCGATTTTAGGCAAACATCAAGTGAAAAATTCCTTGGGCGCCATGCTCGTGGCCAAATCTTTGGGCTTGTCCGAAGAGCAAATCCGCAAAGGTTTGTCCCAAGTTTCTTTGACAGATATGCGGATGCAGCTTATTCCTTTGGGAGATGTCTTATTTATTAACGATGCATACAATGCAGCTCCGACATCCATGAAAGCCGCCATTGACTTTGTCCAAACCACATCGATGCGGAAGGATAAATGGCTTGTTTTAGGAGATATGTTGGAGCTTGGGGAAAAAGAGCGCGAGTTCCATGAACAATTGGCGGAGTATATTGATGAAAACCGGATTTCGAGAATTTGTTTGTTCGGCCCCCGGATGGAATGGTTATATTACCGGCTGGCTCCAAAATTTTCAGGACGCATTATTCATACGAAAGAGGATTACGGAAAAATCATTGAGTATATCAAACAGCATGCAAATGAAGATTCGCTGATTTTATTAAAAGGATCCCGGGGCATGAAGCTGGAAACCATCTTAAGAGCTTTTCAACAAAATAAATAAGGATTCATCAAGAAAGTGAAATTCATGGAGGCTCCACCGATTAAAATGAACCAACGGATGGTCGAAGTGAATTTCACTTTTTTATTGAACAACGGGGGGATTGCTGTGTCTATCGGTGTATTAATGTTGCATGGATTTTCCGGAGGGCCTTATGAAATGGAGCCTTTGACGGAATACATCAAAAACAATACGGATTGGATTGTGGAAACACCAACATTATGCGGCCATGGAGAGGAACTTTCATTAAAAGGTTTCACTGCGGAGCATTGGCTGATTGATGCGGAATTGGCCTATAAAAGATTGTCCGAAAAGGTGGAAAACGTCTATGTTGTGGGCTTTTCCATGGGAGGAGTCATCGCATTATATTTGGCGATGCGTTATCCGGTAAAGAAACTTGTGCTTCTGAGTGCAGCTGTAAAATACATCGCGCCGAAGCAGTTGATTGTGGAGCTGCAAAAAATTGCCAAGGAAGCGGTGGAAGGACAATTGAAAAATAATGAATTATTTAAGCAATATGAGTACAAGCTAAGAAGTGTACCTGTTAGTGCCGCAATTCAATTCATGCGAATCGTTCGGCGGGTGGAACCTTATATTGAAACGATCGATATCCCGACATTCATTGTGCAAGGTAAATGCGATGGGATCGTCCCATATTCGACGGCTCAATATCTATATGACAAACTTCCCACAACGGAAAAATATATTTATTTTTCATCTTGCGGAAAACACCATATTTGCTTCAGTGAAGATTGCGACACATGGTTTTCGGATGTTTTGCATTTTTTAAAGTCGTAAAAATGATACTTTTTAAGCAATATCATTGCATCCTTTGTGAGTACCTGTTAGACTAGGGAAAGCAATGGATACATTTTGTACCAAAGGCTCTTCAAAAGGTGTGAAGAGTACTTTTTTTTGAATGAATCGGTTTTATTCTATCCAAAACTGAGTAAAGCATAGAATGGAACCGCTCGGCAAAGACCGGGCTTTCCTTTTCATATAATTTGAATTATCTGAATGAGAAAATGATTATTTTGACGCAACGTTTCAATTTATAGCTCGACATTTGCCGACACTTCATCTGAAAAATGTAACCATTTGTCGACTTAAGAAAAAAGGAGATTGAAGAGTTTGACAAATTTTTCAGAATTTAATATCAGCGAATCTACATTACGTTCATTAAAACGGATGGGATTTGAAGAAGCAACACCAATCCAGGAAGGGACAATCAAGTTTGCTTTGGAAGGTCGCGACATTATCGGTCAAGCACAAACAGGTACAGGTAAAACGGCGGCGTTCGGTATCCCGATCATTGAGAAAATCGATACGAAAAATCCTGAGATTCAAGCTTTAATTATTGCACCGACACGTGAGCTCGCGATCCAAGTGTCAGAAGAACTTTATAAAATTGGATATGATAAGCGGGTGAAAATTTTATCGGTTTATGGGGGCCAAGATATCGGGCGGCAAATCCGCGCTTTGAAAAATAAACCTCAAATCATTGTAGGTACGCCAGGCCGGATCATTGACCATATCAACCGTCGCACATTGAAACTTGATCAAGTTCAAACCCTTGTTTTGGATGAAGCGGATGAAATGTTGAACATGGGCTTTATCGATGATATCAATGCGATTTTGGAGAAAGTGCCTAAAAATCGCCAAATGCTGTTGTTCTCTGCAACAATGCCGCCGGCGATTCGCAAAATTGCAACGAAATTTATGAGTAATCCGCAAGAAGTGAAAATTAAATCCAAGGAAATGACGGTTGAAAATATCGAGCAATACTTTGTAAAATCCCAAGAACGAGAAAAATTTGACATTTTAACCCGCTTATTGGATGTCCATCAGCCTGAACTCGCGATTGTTTTTGGCCGGACAAAACGCCGCGTCGATGAATTAGCGCAAGCGCTGAACATCCGTGGATATTTGGCGGAAGGCATTCACGGGGATTTAAGCCAATCAAAACGATTATCTGTGTTGCGTCAATTTAAAGAAAATAAAATTGATATCCTTGTTGCAACGGATGTTGCGGCACGGGGACTGGATATTTCCGGTGTTTCTCACGTCTACAATTTTGACATTCCGCAAGATCCGGAAAGTTATGTTCACCGCATCGGGCGAACTGGCCGTGCGGGGAAATCAGGCATTGCCGTTACGTTTGTAACGCCTCGGGAAATGGGATATTTGCGAATTGTGGAAGAAACAACGAAAAAACGCATTTCGCCCCTTCGGCCACCCACGCAAGATGAAGCTTTGGCAGGTCAACAAAAATTGGCTGTTGAAAGGCTCATCGAAATTGTTCAAGCGAACGACTTAAAAGATTACCGCATACTTGCGACGGAACTTTTGGAAAACTATGAAGCGGTGGATCTTGTAGCTGCAGCGATCAAATCATTCACAAAAGAGCCGGATGCTACACCGGTAAAAATTACAGAAGAAGCTCCTCTTCCAAAACGAAGAGAACGCTCCACAAGCGGTCGTGGAGGGGGACGCGGCGGGGTACGGAAAGAAGTCCGTGGCCGAAAAGAGAGAAGCGGACGCCGCAAAGGCAGATAGGAAATGAAAGAGGCTGGGACAAAAGATAAAAAACACCATTTTCTCCCGGGAGAAAATGGTGTTTTTTTGATAATTGAAGAAAATTGATTTCCGTTCCGGGGACGCTTTCCGCGGGCCCGGCTCGAGCCTCCTCGGAGCTCAATCCTTCGCTCCTGCGGGGTCTCGAGACTCGGGCTGTTCCCGCAGGAGTCGCCCCGTCACTCCAATCAATTTTTTACAAAAATTCTTTTTGCAGCTCGTTCACTTTATTAGTTATGTCCCAGCCTCTTTTATATTTTTTATACTTTTTGGATTGATTCGACATATTGTTTGCGCAATTGGACTTTTTGGATTTTACCGGACGCTGTTTTTGGCAATTCATCCACGAAAGACGCGCTTTTGATCGCTTTAAAGTGGGCCAATTTCGAACGGGTGAAGTCAATGAGTTCTTGTTCAGTAACGCTGTGGCCTTCTTTTAATACAACGATGGCATGTGGCGTTTCCCCCCATTTTTCATGAGGAACCGCGATAACAGCCGCTTCCTTCACGGCTGGATGTTCATAAAGAACGCCTTCCACCTCGATGGAGGAGATATTTTCCCCGCCGCTGATGATGATGTCCTTTTTGCGGTCAGTGATATCGATGTATCCTTTTTCGTCAATTGTTCCTACATCACCGGTATGCAGCCAACCGTCCACAATTGTTTCCATAGTGGCGGTCTCGTTTCTCCAATAACCTTTCATTACACCGTTGCCGCGGACAACAATTTCACCCATCGTTTTTCCGTCATGAGGCACTTCTTCCCCATTTTCGTCCACCACTTTTACTTCCGTACCGATAAATGGCGTACCCGCTTTCGCTTTCAACCGGAATTTTTCTTCTTCCGGCAAATCCACGTATTGGGAAAGAATTCGGGAACCTAAACTGAGCGGTGAAGATTCCGTCATTCCATATACTTGAATGAATTCCCATCCCAGGTCTTTTTCAACTCGTCCGACAAACGCAGGTGGCGGAGCAGAACCCGCAATGACAACCCTGATATTTTTAGGAGTTTCAGGTTTGTGTTCATCGTAATATTGCAATAATGTATTTAATACCGTTGGGGCCATATGAATAACCGTTACATTGTATTTTTGGATGGCATCAAAAATTTGATCGGCTGCAACCTTTCTCAAAGTGACATGGGTTGCTCCGTTGGCAGTATAATAAAAAGGTGAACCCCAGCCATTCACATGGAACATTGGCAGAACGTGCAAATATACGTCTTGATCTGTGACGCGCAAGAAATGCATCGAACTTAAAGCATGCAAATAGTTGTTGCGATGAGTGAGAAGAACCCCTTTTGGATTTCCGGTTGTTCCGCTTGTATATAATAAACTGCACTCATCATTTTCATCCAATTCCACACGGTCGAATTTCGAATCGTCGAAGCCTGCAAGCCACTCGTCATAACCGATTTCATTGGTTTCGTTATCTTTGTTATGAACAATGATTGTTTTTACGGTAACCAATTTTTCTTTGATCGGTTCAATTAAATGATAAAGCTCCTGGTCAACGAACAAAACTTTCGATTCGCTGTGATTTAAAATAAAAAGATAATCTTCCGGTTTCAAACGGATGTTTAAAGGCACCATCACTGCACCAACTTGGTAGATGCCATAAAAGCCCTCCAGCATTTCAATAGTGTTTGGCGCAAGATAAGCCACTTTATCGTATTTTTGGATGCCCAATGATTGCAGGCCTCTCGAGAGCTGGTTCACCCGATTATTGAACTCCCGATACGTGAAGCGCCGATCCCCTTCATAACCGATGACTGCTTCCTTGTCCCCATATAGTGCTACGGCACGATCTAAGAAATGGGTTAAAATTAAAGGTACATTCATTCTACATACACTCCTCCAATTCTTTTAAACGTGAACAATTCTCGCAACTTCATAGAAGATACAATAAGTTTATATGAATTTACATACCATAAAATGAGTCTTTTTCAAAGAGAATTTTGAATTTTGAAACAAATTTGAAAGTGAATCCGTATAGAATAGGAGTGACGGATTAGAGGTGAGGACAATGAGAAAAGAACTTGAACATCAAATACCACGAAAAGGGTTGACCGTGTGGCGGCTGTATGGTCTTATTTATACTTTGATTCTATCAATCATTGCAGGGATCCTTTGTTTTTTAACTTATCAATTGGATTGGTTGGACATTTTTTATTACATAGCGATAGGAGCAGTGTTGATCGTTGGATTCGCCTTCATTTGGCTGTTCCCAAAAATCCGGTGGGATCATTGGCGGTATGAGGTGAGGGAGCAGGAAATTGAAATCCAGAGCGGTTTGTTTGTCGTGAAAAGAACTTTAATCCCTATGGTTCGCGTACAACATGTGGACACCACACAAGGACCGATTCTCAAAAAATATGATTTGGCCAATATTGCGATTTCCACAGCGGCGACAACGCATGTGATCCCGATGCTGATAACGGAAGATGCCGACCAGCTGCGGGCGAGAATTTCCGAATTGGCGAGGGTGGCTGAAGATGATGTATAAGAAATATCGGCTCCATCCCATCTCTGCAGTCATTGGTTTTTTGAAAGGACTCAAAGACCTTTTTCCACCATTGCTTATTCTATTGATAGCGAACGGATTTAATTTCCGTGCGGATGCGAAACATTTTTGGGAGTACATTCCTGTTATCATCTTTATAGTGGTTATTATTTTTTATTTGATTTCCGGAATTATCGAATGGAGGACTTTTGTCTATTGGTTTGAAGATAATGAACTGCGGGTGGAATATGGATTGATTGTCAAAAAGAAGCGTTATATCCCTTTTGATCGGATTCAAAGCTTCAACTATAAAGAGACGATACTCCATCGCCTGTTCGGACTCGTGGAAGTCAATGTGGAAACGGCAGGGACCACATCCGGAAAGCCGGAAGCGGTATTCACCGCCATCACAAAAGAGGCTGCGGAGATTATTGAAAACGAAACAAAAAGAGCAAAAACCGGACAAAAACCGGGCGATGAACCGTTGGATGAAGCTGTTCAATCCAATCCCGAGGAGGAAGTATCGCAACCATCCCATGTGATATATAAAATGGCGCCAAAGGATTTGATATTACTTGCGACGACTTCCAATAGCATCGGTGTCGTTATTGCGGGGGTGGCGGCCTTTTTTTCCCAGTTTGCGGATATTATCCCGTCCGACTGGATTGTCGAAGAAGTGGCCGCAATTGTTCAATTCGGAATGATGTTCGTCGCGTTTCTCCTTTTCATCGCATTTTTCATTGCCTGGATACTGTCGGTCATGATCACATTTGTGAATTATTATGATTTCACGGTTGTACAGGAAAATGATCGGATCATTATTACACGGGGGCTGTTGGAAAGAAAGCGGATTATTATTCCACTCAATCGGGTGCAGGGAATCAAGATCATCGAGAATCCTTTGAGACAGCTTACCCGTTATGCAACGGTCGTTGTGGAAAGCGCGAGCTGGGGATTTGGGAAGAATGATACAAATATCGCGATGTTCCCGCTCATTTCAAAAAAAGAAATGTACGAACCATTGCGGCGTTTATTTCCACAGTTTTCGCTCCAATTTGAAAACGGATTGATCCGTCCGCCAAAAAAATCCCGGCCGCACTTTTACAGAGTGTATATCATAGGTTTGATTCCAATCATTGCGATATGTTCATATTTCTTTT
The DNA here is from genome assembly GCF_038593265.1 of Ureibacillus sp. FSL W7-1570. Lineage (GTDB taxonomy): Bacteria > Bacillota > Bacilli > Bacillales_A > Planococcaceae > Ureibacillus > Ureibacillus suwonensis. The sequence continues at coordinate 2,056,864 of NZ_CP151979.1, read as the reverse complement.
ATCCGGTCGGGTTATTGTCCATCTTGCTCCCATTTCTTGTTTTCGTGTTGGGTTTGTGGCAATACAAAACAAATGGCTATTTGATTTCCGGAAACCAGTTGACATTAAGGTATCGCATCATCAGCCGGGTGACGTTTATCGTCGAAAAGAAACGGATTCAAGTCATTCAAAAGAAACAAAATTATTTTCAAAAAAGGAAAAACATCGCTACCGTTCAGGCAACGGTCATGTCCGGCATTGGCGGTGCAACAGGGAAAGTCGCCCACCTGGACGAATCGGATGTCGATGCGATCCTGTCTTGGTTTGAACGGTCCAAAGAAAATAAAGGGACGGCAGAATAAATTTTCGATATATCAAAAAAACATCATTTTGGTGTTGCGCCAAAATGATGTTTTTTGCATTTGTCCCAGCCTTTAATAAATCATTTTTTGTTGTCCAATTTTAGTGTTATTTCATGCGCCAACGTAATATATTTTTTGGTGAGAAGTAAGCAAGTCCCAACAAGAATCCGGTAATCAATCCACCAATGTGGGCGTAAATGTTAATATTTGGCTGTAAAAAGGTCATAATCAACCCAATAATAATGATCGGCATAATGATTTGTTTCAGTTGAGGCATTGTGTTTCTGGTATAGTAGACAAGTGCTGCATAAGCTCCGAAAATGCCATAAATCGAACCACTGGCCCCCACACTTGCATATTCCCCGGATTGAAAAATGAATGTCGCAACGTTACCGAATATTCCCGAAAACAAATAAATGGTGATAAAACGCAGTTTCCCTGCAATTCTCTCCAATTCTGGCCCGAATAAAAACAACGAAAACATATTAAACAATATGTGGAAAAACCCTGCGTGCAAGAATGTGGAAGTGATGACCCGCCACCACTCGCCTTCAGCAATCAACCAATTGACGCTCATTCCCATGTAAAATATCGTATCACCAATAACAGGAATCATTGTTAGTATATAAATGATAAGATTTAGCGCAATAATCGTTGCAACAACCGGATAATATTTGATATATTGCCTGAAATTTTCTGTACGAACAAACATAATCGTCACCTCAATTTATAAAATTATTATACATTGTTGTTAGAGATTAATAAAAGGAGAACTTCATCATATGATAAAAGGAATAGGTTTGGACATAGTGGAGATTGAACGGATCAAGGAGCTGATGAATCGGACTGATAAATTTCATAAGCGCATTTTATCGGAGCGGGAGTTGGATATTTTTAATCATCTTTCTGAAAAAAGAAAATATGAATTTTTAGCAGGGAGATTTGCAGCAAAGGAAGCTTTCTCAAAAGCCAATGGCACTGGAATAAGGGAGGGATGCGAATTTCATCAGATTGAAATCTTAAATGATGAACTGGGAAAACCGGTACTTTACTTTCATGGCCAAGCAGTCAATGGTTTTGTCAGCATCACCCATTCAAGGGATTATGCTGCGGCACAAGTGATCATTATGAGTTCATGATGCCATCAATGATTTTTTGTTGTTGTCCAATAGTGATAGCATAAACCTCTATTTGCCTTCATATATTTGTCCTATCCAGTTAGAGTAGAAAGGATGGAGTTTTGAGACAGAAGTTAACGATATTTATTGTTTTGCTGTTAAGTGTCATCGTACTTGGTGCTTGCGGTAAAGATTCAAAGGAAGAAGTTTTGGAGAAGTTGCATGAAAAATGGGCTGAAGGGAAAGGCTATGAACTGGATGCGACGATGGAAATCAAAACGGGAAGCGAACCGAGAGTGTATGATGTCAATGTATGGCATACACGGCCGGATTTCTATCGCGTTCAAGTTTCACAAAAAGATGAAGATGTAACGCAGATGATCATCCGCAATAAAGAAGGAGTATTCGTAGTCACGCCTTCGCTCAAGAAAACGTACAAGTTCCAAAGCGAGTGGCCGAAACAAAATAGCCAGCCGTATTTAATCGGAGCGTTGGCCGAGGATTTGTTGGCGGATAAAAATGTGGCGATGGAAGAAACGGATGACAGCTACATTTTTACAGCGGCAACGAGAAACAACCATAAGAGCATCATGCCGACACAAAAGGTGACTGTAGATAAGAAAACGCTGTTGCCGAAATCCGTTTCGATCCTGAACGAAGCTGAAGAGGAGCAAATGCTCATCACCTTCAAAAAGATTGATTTAGGCGTCCAACATAAGGAAAAAGAATATGCAGTTGAGCAATTTACAAAAGATGAAGAAAATGTGGCAACTGAAGAAAAGGAAAGCGCCGATTTCCAAACATATTATCCGGTGCTTGCTTGGGACAACACGACTTTAGTGGATGAAAAAAGAATCGAAGGCGAAGATGGAGTCGAACGGGTGATTTTAACATTTGAAGGGGATAAATCCTTCACATTGGTACAAGAACCGATTGAAATAGGTGAATCCGCAACGATTCCGGTATTCCAACCAGGGGAATTACTGGATTTGGGCTTTACAATCGGAGCTATTACGGATCATTCCATCAGCTTCGAAAAGGATGGCATTTCCTTCTTCATTGCATCCAATGACTTAACGCAAGAAGAAATGATAGAAGTGGCAGCTTCCATTACGGCAGGCAGTCTGAAATAGTAATTCGTTGCGTTGTTGGACGGAGAGTTTTACAATACAAGAAGAAAACCTATAGAAATTTCATGGTTTAAAAAAAGAAAAAGAGGGAAAACTAACAAATGCGTAACAATAAGCACTTCCGTCCAACAAAAGCTATCATCGATTTAGATGCAATCAAATATAATGTTTTACAATTAAAAAAACATATCCAACCTAATGTGAAAATTATTGCAGTTGTGAAGGCAAATGCTTATGGACATGGTGATGTGGAAGTGGCGAAAGCAGCCCTTGAAGCGGGGGCAAGCATGCTCGCAGTGGCCACTCCCGAAGAAGCGCTTCATGTTCGTAAGCATTTACCCACTGTTGATATATTGGTATTAGGATATTCGCCTGTTTCATTTGCCGAATATGCGGCAAATGAAAATATTACATTGACGGTTTATTCTTCCGATTGGGTTGAAGAGGCCAAAAAAAGTTGCAATAAACCATTAAAATTACATATTAAAGTCGATACCGGAATGCATAGGATCGGCGTAACATCAGAAAAAGAATTGCGCTCACTGTATGAAAAGATACAATCTGCCGAACAATTTATTTTGGATGGGATTTTTACCCATTTTGCGACTGCTGATGAAGAGGATGATTCCTACTTCCAAAAACAAGCCAACCGATTTGAACAATTCCTGAAAGCATTGCCGGAAAAGCCGAGACTTGTGCATGTTGCGAACACGGCAACCGCTTTAATCAAGGATGCACGTTTACAATATGATGCAGTACGTTTCGGCATATCCATGTATGGCTTGGCACCTTCCGAATTTGTCAAATCCAAATTGCCTTATCCGTTGAAACCGGCCTTTTCTTTGGAAACGGAATTAGTTGCCGTTAAACAAATCGGGCCTGGTGAGTCAGTTGGCTACGGTGCCACTTTTACCGCAGAACAACCAACTTATATCGGTACATTGCCGATCGGTTATGCAGACGGATTAATTCGTAAATATAGCGGACAGGATGTTTTGATCGATGGGAAAAGAGTTCCCATTGTGGGAAGAATTTGTATGGATCAATGTATGATTGCATTACCTGCTGCATATAATATTGGTGAAAAAGTCGTTTTAATAGGAAAACAAAAAAACGAAGAAATTACAATTGATGAGTGGGCTGCCAAAGTAGACACTATAAACTACGAAGTTCCTTGCATCATCACTTCTAGAGTACCCAGAATTTACTACAAAAATTAATAAATATCGACAAAAACCTCAACAAAAACTGTGAAAAACCAAAAAATTGTAACATCTTGTCTTTTCTTCTCTAATTGATGGTGTTAGAATGAGAGAGAGTGATGAGATTAGGTTATGGTTTTTGTGGAGGTGCTTATTGTGTACGCAAAGAGAGTGAATGATGCAAAGGAAATTACGGTGGCTCTTCCTCACGAAATGATGAAATTTTGCGGTGTGGAGAACGAAAACAATGAGGTAATTGTTTACGTTTCTAAACGCAGAGTGGTTGCATGTAAACCAAATCAAATACGGGAGGCTTTAATCAGAGGGTATGTAGAAATGGGACAAATTAATTTGTCGATTTCAAGCGAATGTCTACATGCCGAGTATGAAGCAGAGCATACAGTGGAGCGTCTCGTAAGCGGGGGATGACATTATTGATTGTTAAACGTGGGGACGTTTTCTTTGCAGATCTGTCACCTGTCGTTGGTTCTGAACAAGGTGGCACTAGGCCTGTCTTGATTATCCAAAATGATATTGGTAATCGATTCAGTCCTACTGTGATTATTGCAGCGATCACTGCGCAAATTCAAAAAGCAAAATTACCTACCCATGTCGAAATCGATGCGAAAAAGTACGGTTTCGAAAGGGATTCGGTAATTTTGCTTGAGCAATTGCGTACCATCGATAAGTCCAGATTAACAGACCGAATAACCCATTTGGATGATGAACTAATGGAAAAAGTGGATGTTGCTTTAGAAATTAGTCTAGGGTTAATAAAATTTTGAATACATAAGAAAGGGTGGCTGATAAAGCGGACAACGCTTTATCAGCTTTTTTTGCAAAAAAGAGGAGATTGGCATCCCAATTCAGAAAATAATATATTCACTGGGCGAAAAGGGGAAATCGGACAAATTCCCTTTATGCTACTAGTATTAAGTATCCAATATAATTTATGTCATTGATGGAAAGTAATTCAATACGTTATGATAAATACATAATACGATCCTTTTTTAAAAATTTTTCTCTACATAATAAATTCATAGATATAGAGAGATAGTAATCGTTAGGGAAAATCAATGGGGGTGTTAAAAATGAGAGATCACCCGACAGTAAAGATTGTGACAGAATTAGATATTGTTGCTGCACGTCGATTAAGTCGCTATATGGCGAAAGAGATCGGATTTGGAGTTGTTGATCAGGCGAGAATCGCCACTGCCACCAGTGAATTGGCAAAAAATATATATTTATATGCCACCACAGGCGAAATTATTGTAGAGAAAATAGAGAAAGACGGGCAAAAAGGGATTGCCATAACAGCGATAGATAATGGTCCAGGCATTGCGAATCCCCACAAAATACTGGAAGACGGTTATGCAAAATCAAGCAGTCAAGGCGCCGGACTTCCAGGTGTAAAGCGATTGATGGATTCAATACAAATCAACTCGGAAATCGGTAAAGGAACTGTCATCAGGATTGAAAAGTGGGTGAAATAGGGGAGTGTATTCTTCTTGAAAGAATTGAAAGTTCAGTACGAAAAAGTGTTGTCAGATTATCTGTTGAATCAAAATGAGAGCAATTTATATATTGGCCAAAATCTGGTGCGGGAATTAATGAGAAGCAATGTTTCACCGGAAGATTTGGTCAGCATTCATAAACAATCGATGGAAAATATCGTTCCAAACCTTCCTGAATCCGTTTCGAATTCTTTCGACTTTTTAATCGAAGTGATGGTTCACTTTGGGCTCAAGCTGAAGGAACACCAAAGTCTATTATTAAAGCAGGAAGAAATCCGGATCGAAATGGAAATAGCGGCAAAAATCCAAAATTTATTGCTTGAAACGAAAATTCCAAAACCAAATGGACTCGATATCGGAATGGTTTCTGTGCCGGTCCGGAAAATGAATGGGGATTATGTCCATTTTATGCATGATGACGGAAACTATTTCAGTGTTGCGGTGACAGATGTGGTTGGAAAAGGTGTGCCGGCAGCACTGTGCATGTCCATGGTGAAATATGGGTTGGATACGTTGGAATATGCAAACAATAACCCATCTTATGTACTTGAAGTGCTGAATCGCATCATCGAAAAAAGTGTCGATGACAGCATGTTTGTATCGATGTTCTATGGCCGGTATGATTTGGAGAACGATATCTTCACTTTTGGTTCAGCCGGCCATGAGCCTGCACTCTACTATAATTCTAAAGATCAAACTTTTTCAGACCTGGATTCCAAAGGATTGTTGCTGGGAGTATTGCCTGAAATCAAGTATTCCCAAAAAGACATTCATCTATCAGAAAACGATTTTATCATTTTGATTACAGATGGGGTGACAGAATTCAGAAATATGGACAATTTTGATTCCCGCGCCTATATCAAAAGGCTGGCGAAATCGTTAAGCCATTTAAGCGCACAGGAAATGTGCAACAAGATATTTGAAAATTTGAATAAATTGCATAATTTTCAATTGGCGGATGATTTTACGATTGTTACTATTAAAAAATATTAAAAGGTAATATATATTCAGGTTTAATCACTAAGAATTTTGGGAAAGGTACTATAGTCAATTTGGAGGTGTCCTGGATGAATGTCAACGTGCAATTTCGGGAAGAGGAAAATAGAATTTATGGAATTATAGAAGGGGAAATTGATACTTTCACGGCTCCTATTTTAAGAGATGAGCTGGATATTATTTCGATCAAGGAAAACATGAACATTGAATTGGACTTATCAAAGGTTACTTATATGGATAGTACAGGATTGGGTGTGTTTGTTGCATTTTATAAGAAGGTATTGAAAGAAAATGCCAATTTAAAGTTGGTACGCCTATCTGGTCGCTTAGCCAGACTTTTTGAAATCACAGGGCTGAGTGAATTAATGGATATTGAAACTGATAAAAAGGTGGAACCTGCAAATGAGTGCATTTGACTATGTAGAAATTCGAATACCTGCTAAACCGCAATATGTAAGCGTCATTCGTCTAACAATCTCCGGATTAGCTGCCAGATTAGGTTTTTTGTACGATGAAATAGAAGATATGAAAATCGCGGTGAGCGAAGCGGTCACAAATGTGGTGCAGCACGCCTATCAAGGTGTGGATGAGGGGGAAGTTGTTATCGGATGCGCATTGTACAAGGACAAAATGGAAATTATGGTCTCCGATTACGGCAATGGGTTTAATTTTGAGGAAATTAAATCAAAAATCGGACCATATCGGGAAGATGAAAATATCTCAAGTTTACGCGAAGGTGGACTTGGCTTTTATCTAATGGAAACTTTAATGGACGAGGTGAGAGTGAACAATGAAGGTGGAGTTACTGTTTTCATGACGAAATTTGTCGCAAGAGAGCAGGTGAATGAAAATGTCCACAAGATCCCAATCACTTAGACCTGAAGAAGAAGTCATTTCCGACATCCTTGAATATCAAAAAAACGAAGATGAAGAACTTCTGACAAAGATAGTCCTTTATTATGAAGATTTAGTGGAATCCATTGCTAAAAAATATTCGTACGGAAAATCTCTCTATGATGATGTGTATCAAGTAGGGATGTTAGGGTTATTGGGGGCAATCAAACGCTACGATCCTTCTCTCGGAAAAAAATTTGAGGCTTTTGCCCTCCCTACAATCATAGGTGAAATCAAACGTTTTTTGCGGGATAAAACTTGGGATGTGCACGTTCCACGACGCATAAAAGAACTGGGACCGAAGATCAAAACAGCAGTTGAACATTTGACGATTAAGTTGCAACATTCTCCATCCATACCCGAAATCGCAGAATACTTGGGCGTTGAAGTGGAAGAAGTATTGGAAGCGATGGAAATCGGCAAAAACTATCAAGCTTTATCGATTGATCATTCCATCGAATCGGATACGGACGGAAGCACTGTGACATTATTGGATATGATTGGACAGGAAGATGATCGCTATGAACTGACCAACAAAAGGATTGTCTTTTCCGAAATCATCAATGTATTATCCGAACGGGAGAAGAAAATCATTCAACTCACCTTTTTGGAGCAATTAAGTCAAAAAGAAGCCGGTGAAATGTTGGGAATATCTCAAATGCATGTTTCCCGAATCCAGAGAAAGGCGATTGAAAAATTAAAAAGTGCCATTGCGACAAACAGTAGCGTTTCAATTTGATAGTTTCATAGATTGTGGACAAGCCTGCTCGTTTATTTTTGGAGTAGGCTATTATTTTTTTTTGCAAAAATGCGTATGACAGCTATCTTCACTAGTACAGCAGAGATGATAATGTTACAATAACCTTGTCTATTTCCAAATTTGATTATTATATCGGAAGGCTGTAACGTAGAAAGGCTGTGGAAAAATGGATGAAAAGCAAATGTTTCAATTGATCGCAAAGGATACGAATGTGAAACCATCCCAAGTGGAGGCGGTCATCAAGCTGTTGGAAGACGGGAACACCGTGCCGTTTATAGCCCGTTATCGTAAAGAAGCAACGGGTTCCCTTGACGAAGTGCAAATTAAATCAATTGAAGAACGGTATCACTACGTACAACAACTGGAGCAAAGAAAAGAAGAGGTCATCCGGTTAATTGATGAACAGGGAAAACTCACGGAAGAACTGGCCGCTGAAATCCGGGCAGCTACAATACTGCAGCGGGTGGAAGACTTATATCGTCCATACAAACAAAAACGCCGCACGAAAGCGACCGTTGCAAAAGAACGGGGGCTTGAACCGTTAGCGGATGAATTGATGAAATTTGGGATGGATCCGATAGAAACTCTGGCAAGTCCATTCATGAACGAAGAAAAAGAAATATTGACGGTGGAGGATGCCATCAATGGAGCCAAAGATATTTTGGCGGAGCGATTCTCTGATGATGCCAAAGTCCGGGATTTACTTAGAAAGCTATCATGGAGGGAAGGGATTATTACTACCTCCGTAAAAGATGGGGAAAAAGATGAGAAGAAAGTATTTGAAATGTATTACGAATACGAAGAACCAGTCAGAAGCATCGTTCCCCATCGAACGCTCGCCATCAATCGGGGAGAAAAAGAAGAAGTGTTGAAAGTGTCCATTCATGTACCATTGGACAAAGCGCTGCAAATCATGGAGAAAGAATGGATTCCATCAAAATCAATCTCCCCTTCAATTGTACCGGTAAAAGAAGCGATTGAAGACAGTTATAAACGGCTCATCCAACCTTCCATCGAGAGGGAAATTCGTAATGAGTTGACAGAAAAGGCAGAGGCTCAAGCAATCCATATTTTTTCAGAGAATTTGAGAAGCTTGCTTTTGCAACCGCCAATGCGCGGCATTACTGTGCTTGGGGTGGACCCTGCTTATCGGACTGGATGCAAATTGGCCGTTGTGGACGAAACCGGGAAATTGCAGGAAGTGTCAGCAATCTATCCGCATCCGCCTGTATCGAAAGTGGAAGAGTCGAAAGCGATAGTAAAGGCGCTGCTAGATAAATATCCCATTGATATCATTGCGATTGGCAATGGTACGGCATCAAGGGAAACCGAACAATTTATTGCAGATGTATTAAAAGAAGTGGATCGGGATGTATCTTATGTCATCGTCAATGAAGCAGGAGCTTCCGTATACTCCGCTTCCGAAATTGCACGGGAAGAGTTTCCGGATTTGCAGGTTGAACAGCGGAGTGCCGTATCCATTGCACGACGTCTTCAAGATCCGCTGTCCGAACTTGTGAAGATTGATCCAAAAGCGGTGGGTGTAGGCCAATATCAGCACGATGTATCCCAAAAGAAACTGGCGGAATCATTGTCATTTATTGTTGAGACGGCCGTAAACCAAGTGGGAGTGGATGTAAATACCGCATCGAGCTCACTATTGCAATATGTATCGGGACTTTCGAAAACAGTGGCGGAGAATATAGTTAAAATGCGCATCGAAAATGGGAAATTTACATCCCGCACCCAGTTGAAGAAAGTGCCAAGACTTGGCGCGAAAACATATGAACAAGCGATCGGGTTCTTGCGCATACCAGACGCCAAAAACCCATTCGATGCAACGGGAATTCACCCGGAAAGTTATGAAATAGCGGAAAAAATTCTTGAACTTTGCGGTTTATCCAAAAATGATATTGGCACCGAGAAATGTGAGCAGACTTTAAGCGACGTTAACATTAATCAGTTAAGCGAGCAATTGGGCGTTGGCGAAATTACGGTAAAAGATATCGTTGATACATTAATGAAGCCGATGAGGGATCCCCGTGATGAGTATCCGCAACCGCTGTTAAAAACAGATGTATTAAAAATGGAAGATTTGAAAGCGGGAATGGAATTGCAAGGAACTGTCAGAAACGTTGTTGACTTTGGAGCTTTTGTTGATATCGGTGTGAAACAGGATGGCCTTGTGCACATTTCAAAATTGAAAAAAGGAAGGGTCAAACATCCCCTTGACGTCGTTTCATTGGGAGACATTGTGACGGTTTGGGTTGAAAAAGTGGAGATCGAAAAAGGAAGGATTGCTCTAACAATGATACCGCCGGAAAAGCAAACCGTTGGAAATGAAGAAGCAAACTAAAAAATCAATGTCCGTTTTCACATTGCTTGATATGTTAAAAGGTGAGGTGTCTAACAAATTAGGCACCTCTTATTTTTGGTATGCTAACATTATTGCAGATAATATTATTTATGATATTGAGAAAAAAGATGGTGAAGAAAATGACGGATCAGGAACTTCAACTATTAGTGGAACAAATGTCTTTGGAATACTTTGGGCGCCGTTTTTTACATAAAGCATATTTTAATCCCCGATTGAAAACGACTGGCGGCCGGTATTTGCTGAAAAGCCATAATATTGAATTGAACAGAAAATCATATGAACTCTTTGGCATGGAAGAATTGAGGGGCATCATACTTCATGAACTTTGCCATTATCATCTTCATATTCAAGGAAAAGGGTATAAACACCGGGATAAAGACTTCCGAAATTTAATGGCAAAAGTCGGGGCACCGAGATATTGTTCCAGAATTGAAGAAAGCTATCGGAAACACAAAACGGTGCATCTGTACGAATGTGCAACTTGCCATCAACAATACATACGAAAGCGAAGAATGGATGTCAGAAAATATCGTTGCGGCATTTGCCGAGGGCCATTAAAAAAAGTGAGCGAATTTAAGAAGAATTAACTTTACAACATTAATTTTTCGTGGTAAATTAATTAGCGTTGTCGCAAGATATACTTTATAATAATGCTTAGAAAATATGGGGAATATCAAAGATTTTTCCGAATGAATAAATGAAAAAAGTTGTTGACTTTTATATAGACAGTCATTATAATAATAAAAGTCGGCAGGGAAAACCGATAAATAAAATCATTATTCCGAAGTAGCTCAGTGGTAGAGCAATCGGCTGTTAACCGATTGGTCGTAGGTTCGAATCCTACCTTCGGAGCCATGGCCCCTTGGTCAAGTGGTTAAGACACCGCCCTTTCACGGCGGTAACACGGGTTCGAATCCCGTAGGGGTCATCTTGTTTTTACGGTCTCGTGGTGTAGCGGTTAACATGCCTGCCTGTCACGCAGGAGATCGCCGGTTCGATCCCGGTCGGGACCGCCATTACAAGTTATTGGGGTATAGCCAAGTGGTAAGGCAACGGATTTTGATTCCGTCATGCCCAGGTTCGAATCCTGGTACCCCAGCCAACTAAATATGAGCCATTAGCTCAGTGGTAGAGCATCTGACTTTTAATCAGAGGGTCGAAGGTTCGAGTCCTTCATGGCTCATTTTTTTAAAAAATAATTGACAAATCCAAATGGATATGTATAATTAATAAAGCCACCGATAAATGCGGTCGTGGCGGAATGGCAGACGCGCTAGGTTGAGGGCCTAGTGGGGGCAACCCCGTGGAGGTTCAAGTCCTCTCGGCCGCACCAATTGAATGCGCGTTATTTCAAATCAAATAATAATATGCGGGTGTAGTTTAATGGTAAAACCTCAGCCTTCCAAGCTGATGTCGTGGGTTCGATTCCCATCACCCGCTCCATTTTTGTCTTATGAACCTTGAAAACTGAACACCGAAACGTTAATGTTATAAATTTTCCAATTCGTTGACCCTTGTTGACGGATTGGATACGGACAAAAGTTTGAGCTAATCAAATTTTCTTTTATGGAGAGTTTGATCCTGGCTCAGGACGAACGCTGGCGGCGTGCCTAATACATGCAAGTCGAGCGGACCAATTAGAAAGCTTGCTTTTTAATTGGTTAGCGGCGGACGGGTGAGTAACACGTGGGTAACCTGCCCTATAGACCGGGATAACTCGCGGAAACGCGTGCTAATACCGGATAACACACCGAAGCGCATGCTTCGGGGTTGAAAGATGGTTCTGCTATCACTATAGGATGGGCCCGCGGCGCATTAGCTAGTTGGTGGGGTAACGGCCTACCAAGGCGACGATGCGTAGCCGACCTGAGAGGGTGATCGGCCACACTGGGACTGAGACACGGCCCAGACTCCTACGGGAGGCAGCAGTAGGGAATCTTCCACAATGGGCGAAAGCCTGATGGAGCAACGCCGCGTGAGCGAAGAAGGTCTTCGGATCGTAAAGCTCTGTTGTAAGGGAAGAACAAGCGCAGCAGTCACTGGCTGCGCCCTGACGGTACCTTACTAGAAAGCCACGGCTAACTACGTGCCAGCAGCCGCGGTAATACGTAGGTGGCAAGCGTTGTCCGGAATTATTGGGCGTAAAGCGCGCGCAGGCGGTCTCTTAAGTCTGATGTGAAAGCCCCCGGCTCAACCGGGGAGGGTCATTGGAAACTGGGAGACTTGAGTGCAGGAGAGGGAAGTGGAATTCCATGTGTAGCGGTGAAATGCGTAGAGATATGGAGGAACACCAGTGGCGAAGGCGGCTTCCTGGCCTGTAACTGACGCTGAGGCGCGAAAGCGTGGGGAGCAAACAGGATTAGATACCCTGGTAGTCCACGCCGTAAACGATGAGTGCTAGGTGTTAGGGGGTTTCCGCCCCTTAGTGCTGCAGCTAACGCATTAAGCACTCCGCCTGGGGAGTACGGTCGCAAGACTGAAACTCAAAGGAATTGACGGGGGCCCGCACAAGCGGTGGAGCATGTGGTTTAATTCGAAGCAACGCGAAGAACCTTACCAGGTCTTGACATCCCGCTGACCGCCATGGAGACATGGCTTTCCCTTCGGGGACAGCGGTGACAGGTGGTGCATGGTTGTCGTCAGCTCGTGTCGTGAGATGTTGGGTTAAGTCCCGCAACGAGCGCAACCCTTGTCCTTAGTTGCCATCATTCAGTTGGGCACTCTAAGGAGACTGCCGTACAAATACGGAGGAAGGTGGGGATGACGTCAAATCATCATGCCCCTTATGACCTGGGCTACACACGTGCTACAATGGGTGGTACAAAGGGCAGCAAACCCGCGAGGGGGAGCGAATCCCAAAAAGCCACTCTCAGTTCGGATTGCAGGCTGCAACTCGCCTGCATGAAGCCGGAATCGCTAGTAATCGCGGATCAGCATGCCGCGGTGAATACGTTCCCGGGCCTTGTACACACCGCCCGTCACACCACGAGAGTCTGTAACACCCGAAGTCGGTGAGGTAACCCTCCGGGAGCCAGCCGCCGAAGGTGGGACAGATGATTGGGGTGAAGTCGTAACAAGGTAGCCGTATCGGAAGGTGCGGCTGGATCACCTCCTTTCTAAGGATATAAACGGAAAACATTAACGTTTTGGGTTCAGTTTTGAAGGTTCATGCCTTCAATCAAGAGTTTTGTTCTTTGAAAACTGGATAAACGACATTGAAAGCAAGAAATTTACTGTAAAGTTCTTACGCTTTTCTGATAGAAAAGCAAACCATCAAGGGTTACGAGGCGCAAGCAAATCGTAAGCCGTAAGGTTAAGTTAGTAAGGGCGCACGGTGGATGCCTTGGCACTAGGAGCCGATGAAGGACGGGACTAACACCGATATGCTTCGGGGAGCTGTAAGTAAGCTTTGATCCGGAGATTTCCGAATGGGGCAACCCACTGCTCGTAATGGAGCAGTATCTTAACGTGAATTCATAGCGTTAAGAGGGCACACCCAGGGAACTGAAACATCTAAGTACCTGGAGGAGAAGAAAGAAACATCGATTCCCTGAGTAGCGGCGAGCGAAACGGGAACAGCCCAAACCAAGAGGCTTGCCTCTTGGGGTTGTAGGACACTCTATACGGAGTTACAAAAGGATGGGTTAGACGAACCGTTCTGGAAAGGACGGCCGTAGAAGGTAACAGCCCTGTAGTCGAAAATCCATCCTCTCCAGAGTGGATCCTGAGTACGGCGGAACACGTGAAATTCCGTCGGAATCCGGGAGGACCATCTCCCAAGGCTAAATACTCCCTAGTGACCGATAGTGAACCAGTACCGTGAGGGAAAGGTGAAAAGCACCCCGGGAGGGGAGTGAAAGAGAACCTGAAACCGTGTGCCTACAAGTAGTCAGAGCCCGTTAACGGGTGATGGCGTGCCTTTTGTAGAATGAACCGGCGAGTTACGATTACGTGCAAGGTTAAGTCGAGGAGACGGAGCCGCAGCGAAAGCGAGTCTGAATAGGGCGAAAGAGTACGTGGTCGTAGACCCGAAACCAGGTGATCTACCCATGTCCAGGGTGAAGGTGAGGTAACACTCACTGGAGGCCCGAACCCACGCACGTTGAAAAGTGCGGGGATGAGGTGTGGGTAGCGGAGAAATTCCAATCGAACTTGGAGATAGCTGGTTCTCTCCGAAATAGCTTTAGGGCTAGCCTCGCGTAACGAATACTGGAGGTAGAGCACTGTTTGGACTAGGGGCCCACCTCGGGTTACCGAATTCAGACAAACTCCGAATGCCAGCTATTTAGACGCGGGAGTCAGACTACGAGTGATAAGATCCGTGGTCAAGAGGGAAACAGCCCAGACCACCAGCTAAGGTCCCAAAGTAACCGTTAAGTGGAAAAGGATGTGGCGTTGCTTAGACAACCAGGATGTTGGCTTAGAAGCAGCCATCATTTAAAGAGTGCGTAATAGCTCACTGGTCGAGTGACGCTGCGCCGAAAATGTATCGGGGCTAAACGGTTCACCGAAGCTGTGGATTCGTGCTTCGCACGAGTGGTAGGAGAGCGTTCTAAGTGCGCAGAAGTCAGACCGGAAGGACTGGTGGAGCGCTTAGAAGTGAGAATGCCGGTATGAGTAGCGAAAGATGGGTGAGAATCCCATCCACCGAATGACTAAGGTTTCCTGAGGAAGGCTCGTCCGCTCAGGGTTAGTCGGGACCTAAGCCGAGGCCGAAAGGCGTAGGCGATGGACAACAGGTTGATATTCCTGTACCACCTCCCCGCCGTTTGAGCAATGGGGGGACGCAGGAGGATAGGGAAAGCACGCCGTTGGTCGCGCGTGTCCAAGCCGCAAGGCGGGGAAGTAGGCAAATCCGCTTCCCGTAACGCCAAGCGGTGATGGGGAGCCTCTTTGGAGGCGAAGTTCCTGATTTCACACTGCCAAGAAAAGCCTCTAGCGAGGCGGGAGGTGCCCGTACCGCAAACCGACACAGGTAGTCGAGGAGAGAATCCTAAGGTGAGCGAGAGAACTCTCGTTAAGGAACTCGGCAAAATGACCCCGTAACTTCGGGAGAAGGGGTGCTCATTGGGGTGCAAGCCCCGATGAGCCGCAGTGAATAGGCCCAGGCGACTGTTTATCAAAAACACAGGTCTCTGCAAAACCGCAAGGTGACGTATAGGGGCTGACGCCTGCCCGGTGCTGGAAGGTTAAGAGGAGGAGTTAGCGCAAGCGAAGCTCCGAATTGAAGCCCCAGTAAACGGCGGCCGTAACTATAACGGTCCTAAGGTAGCGAAATTCCTTGTCGGGTAAGTTCCGACCCGCACGAAAGGCGTAACGATCTGGGCACTGTCTCAACGAGAGACTCGGTGAAATTATAGTACCTGTGAAGATGCAGGTTACCCGCGACAGGACGGAAAGACCCCGTGGAGCTTTACTGTAACCTGATATTGAATTTCGGTGCAACTTGTACAGGATAGGTAGGAGCCGTAGAAGGGGGAGCGCCAGCTTCCCTGGAGGCGCCCTTGGGATACTACCCTGGTTGTACTGAAATTCTAACCCGCAAGCCTGATCGGCTTGGGAGACAGTGTCAGGTGGACAGTTTGACTGGGGCGGTCGCCTCCCAAAAGGTAACGGAGGCGCCCAAAGGTTCCCTCAGAATGGTTGGAAATCATTCGCAGAGTGTAAAGGCATAAGGGAGCTTGACTGCGAGACCTACAAGTCGAGCAGGGTCGAAAGACGGGCTTAGTGATCCGGTGGTTCCGCATGGAAGGGCCATCGCTCAACGGATAAAAGCTACCCCGGGGATAACAGGCTTATCTCCCCCAAGAGTCCACATCGACGGGGAGGTTTGGCACCTCGATGTCGGCTCATCGCATCCTGGGGCTGTAGTCGGTCCCAAGGGTTGGGCTGTTCGCCCATTAAAGCGGTACGCGAGCTGGGTTCAGAACGTCGTGAGACAGTTCGGTCCCTATCCGTCGTGGGCGCAGGAAATTTGAGAGGAGCTGTCCTTAGTACGAGAGGACCGGGATGGACACACCGCTGGTGTACCAGTTGTCTTGCCAAAGGCACAGCTGGGTAGCTATGTGTGGACGGGATAAGTGCTGAAAGCATCTAAGCATGAAGCCCCCCTCAAGATGAGATTTCCCATTGCATAAGCAAGTAAGATCCCTCAAAGACGATGAGGTAGATAGGTCCGAGGTGGAAGCACGGTGACGTGTGGAGCTGACGGATACTAATCGATCGAGGACTTAACCAAAAGAAAGCTTTCAATGCCGTTATCCAGTTTTGAGAGAACAACCTCTCAACTAAATATGGTGAAGTGACGATGGCAAAGAGGTCACACCCGTTCCCATACCGAACACGGAAGTTAAGCTCTTTAGCGCCGATGGTAGTTGGGGGCTTCCCCCTGCGAGAGTAGGACGTCGCTTCGCAAGCAGAAACACCACGAAAGTGGTGTTTTTTTATTGCCCAAAATAAGCCCCCAACTACCAAAGACCGGAGGTCAGCTCGGCGCGATACAGAAGCAGGAACCAAAAAGTGAAGCGGCAAACCGATTAGAAGCAGACGAGAAGCACGGGGACCAAGAAGATCAAGGAAGTGAGGAACCGGAGCGCAAGCGTCGGGTACGTGAGCACCGGACCGCCGAAACTGACGCAGAGATTCGCCGGTCAACGTGCTTCGGAGTTCGCGCCGATGGTAGTTGGGGGCCCTCTGCGAGAGTAGGACGTCGTCAATGTTTTTTCATTGAAATTCCACACAAATAAGACAGAAAGTCTGTTCATTTCTAGAAAAGGAGACAATATTCGATTTAATTTAATATTAATATTTAGAGGATACAAGAAAACAAAGAAAGACGAGTGTTCCAGTCCCATAAAACACCAACCACTAAACTTGACGAAAGTGGAAGGTCAACGTGCTTCGGAGTTCGCGCCGATGGTAGTTGGGGGGTCCCTGCGAGAGTAGGACGTCGCATTAAAAAATTGAACATTTAAATATTTATGCTTTGTAACCATTATCAAAGACAGGAAGTCTTATTCATTTTCATTTTTTGAAGAAGCAGAATTTAAGTTATAGCAATATTAGTGTTCAGAGGACTGAAAGTCTGTAAGATATTCAAAATCCTCCCCTCTCCCCCCATCTAATGTCAGAAAAGGGTGAAAAGAATAAATATATAATAACAACCCTTTTTGAGGTGAAAATATGCGACGGTTAAAAAGAAACGCCATTGTAATAATTTTCATTATTGTGGCGAGCATGATTCATTTTCTCTTCAAATTTTTTCTATAAACCGGATATGGAAATACATCTCTCTATAAATTGAAAACAATTTATTTCTAGAAAGGAAATGAATGAGTTACTATATAGAGAGATGTTTTTATTTTGCTTTTCGTTGATGAATCGAAGTCCTTTTAGATAAACTATTGTTGATGTGAAGTGAGAGGATATGTGATGGAAATGTATGAAAAGGAAGTCCATTCATTAGAAGAAACAAATCAATTAGCCATTCGTCTGGCCAATTTACTTGAGCCTGGAGATAATATTACTTTCGAAGGAGATTTAGGGGCTGGAAAAACCACATTTGTTCAAGCATTGGCAAAAGGGCTTGGCATTTCAAGAACGGTAAACAGTCCGACATTTACAATCATGAAACAATATGAAGGAAGATTGCCGCTTAATCACCTGGATGTCTATCGGTTGGAAAACAGCGATGAAGATTTGGGCTGGGAAGAAATATTCTATGGTGATGCGGTTACAGTTGTGGAATGGGCGCATTTAATAGAAGATCATTTGCCGGAAGAACGATTGGAAATTGAAATTCAACGATTGGATGAAAATAAAAGAAAGTTTATATTTAGACCGATTGGAAATCGGTATGAACGGTTATGTGAGGAGTTATTTCAATGATTTGGTTAGGGATAGAAACTTCAAATAAACCACTTTCCGTCGCCATTGCAAAGGATGGACAAGTGTTGGCGGAAATTGTGCAAAATTCGAATATGACACATTCTGTCACTTGTATGCCAGCGATTGAAGAAGTTTTTCGGAAAGCCAATTTACAACCGGCTGATGTCGATGCCATCGCCGTTTCGGAAGGACCGGGTTCGTATACCGGATTGCGGATAGGGGTTACCATTGCTAAAACATTGGCATGGACTTTAAAGAAACCTTTAGTTGGCGTATCCAGTTTAAAAGTGCTTGCAAGCAATGCAGAATTGTATAATGGCACTATTTGTGCGCTGTTTGATGCAAGAAGAAAAAATGTATATGCAGCAGCATACTGCGGTATGGATTTGAACACGATCATCCCGGAACATCACGGTTCGTTGGAGGAACTGTTGCAGCAGTTAAAAAGAGATGATGGACCGATTATGTTTGTTGGCTTGGATGCAACAAAATTTAAGGAAGACATCCAAGCCGTGTTAGGGGAACTGGCTGAATTCGCACCCCCTTCTCTCCATTTGCCGAGAGCATCAAAATTAATTGAACTTGCTGAAAAAGAACCGATACCGCCATTAGAAGCGATCCATTCCTTTGTTCCCCAATATCACCGTTTAGCCGAAGCAGAGGCAAATTGGATAAAGGAACAAAAGAAGGGGCAGTCACGATGATTCGATATCGGAAAATGACTCCGCAAGATGTGGAGGCCGTGCATGCAATCGAAGTCGAATCGTTTCCGATTCCCTGGTCGTTGGATTCCTTCCATTATGAAATGCGAGTCAATCCTTATGCTTATTATATTGTCGCAGAAGATGATGCGGGAACGATTGTCGGCTATTGCGGCATGTGGATTGTCATTGATTCGGCCCAAATCACCAATGTGGCAGTGACCGAAAAAGCAAGAGGTCAAGGTATTGGTGAAGGGCTGATGAGAGAAGCGATGCGGGTGGCGAAAGAACATAATGCGGAAATGATGAGTTTGGAAGTACGGGTATCCAATGAAGTTGCCCAAAATTTATATCGGAAACTTGGATTCCAGGATGGCGGAATTCGAAAAGGATACTATACAGATAACCATGAAGATGCTTTAGTAATGTGGGTGAAATTATAAATGGAAAACTTGATTTTAGCAATTGAAACAAGCTGTGATGAAACGGCTGCAAGCGTCATACGCAACGGGAATGAAATCCTCTCAAGCGTAGTCGCTTCACAAATCGAAAGTCAAAAAAGATTCGGTGGGGTCGTACCGGAGATTGCGTCCCGTCACCATGTTGAACAAATCACGATTGTAATTGAAGAAGCTTTGGAAAAGGCGAATGTGGTTCCGTCTGATTTGGATGCCGTTGCGGTGACAGAGGGACCGGGTCTTGTCGGCGCATTGCTCATAGGAATCAATGCCGCGAAAGCTTTTGCCTTTGCCCACGGTTTGCCGATCATTGGTGTGCATCATATTGCCGGGCATATATATGCAAGTGCGCTGGTGGAACCGTTGCAATTTCCTCTGCTGGCGCTTGTAGTGTCTGGGGGGCATACGGAGCTCGTCTATATGAAAGGGCACGGTTCTTTTGAAGTCATCGGAGAAACCCGTGATGATGCGGCAGGTGAAGCCTATGACAAGGTGGCACGGGTGTTGAACTTGCCTTATCCGGGAGGACCGCATATCGACCGGATGGCTCACGAAGCGGAAAAGGGCGTCGATTTTCCACGGGCATGGTTGGAGGATACGTATGATTTCAGTTTCAGTGGTTTAAAATCGGCAGTCATCAATTATAAGCATAATTTGGAGCAGAGGGGACAAGAAATCATTCCGGAAGAGATTGCAAAAGGCTTCCAAGATAGTGTGGTCGAAGTGTTGACAACCAAAACGGTGAAAGCGGCAAAAGAGCTGGGTGTCAAACAAGTGATTGTGGCCGGTGGTGTTTCGGCGAACCGCGGACTAAGAGAAAGTTTGCAAAAAGCGCTCGATCAAGAAGGGATACCATTTACGGCTCCGCCACTCTCTTTATGCACTGATAATGCGGCGATGATTGGCGCCTGTGCAGCATACATGTATGAAGCCGGCGTAAGGGGAGACCTGTCAATGAACGGTTTGCCCGGAAAAGAATTAAAAAGTTGGATTCAAGACGACAATCTTCGCCAACCGAATCAAGGAGGCTGGGACAAAAGATAAAAAACACCATTTTCTCCCGGGAGAAAATGGTGTTTTTTTGATAATTGAAGAAAATTGATTTCCGTTCCGGGGACGCTTTCCGCGGGCCCGGCTCGAGCCCAATGTCATCAACTTAACGTTACATTTAATGGAAAATAATATTTAATTTAACTTTTATAAAATTAGGTAATAAGCCTCTTGTAATTTTAAAAAGTCCACCAAAATCGTTTTAGAATCCAATTTTTGGTTAATAAAACGAGGATGGTGGTTTTTTTGAAAACAAAAAGTACTTTTTTAGGGGCAATTGAGATTACTCGAAAGTTGCTGAATGATGTGATGTTTATGCTTGAATCTCGGACAAAAGAAACGTATTTTACACGAAAAGAAAAGAAGTTAAATTTTAAAAATACTATTCTATTTAGCTTAAACTTTGTTAAAAAGAGCCTCCAAATTGAACTTGACGACTTTTTCGACAAATTTATGTAAACGATAAAATAAAATCAACAGATTTCGCTCATTTGGATTGAACACTTTTTCACTATCAAATACACTTCTAATAAACTAGTTTATTAAGTTTATTGGAGGTTGTACTAGTGGAGGAGAAGCTTGTGTTATATATTGAAATCCATCAATTACGTACTAAAAGATTGCGAATTTCACAAATCGCAAGGAAATTGAAAATCTCACGTAATACAGTTTATAAGTATTTAAATATGACATTTGAAGAAGCGGTGGAGGAGTTTGGCACGATTGAGCGAAAGAAAAAGTTAGATCCCTATCGGGATTGGATTGTGACATGGTTACAAGAAAATCCAAGCATGAGTGGAGCACAAATTTTGGACTGGCTTCAAGAAAAGTTTCCTGACTTACAAGTTGGAGAAAGTACAGTTCGTCGGTATGTCAAAGAGATGAGAGAAATTTATCAAATTGAAAAAACGGATGGACCCCGAG
Source organism: Ureibacillus sp. FSL W7-1570 (assembly GCF_038593265.1). Taxonomy (GTDB): domain Bacteria; phylum Bacillota; class Bacilli; order Bacillales_A; family Planococcaceae; genus Ureibacillus; species Ureibacillus suwonensis. Next base: position 2,035,512 of record NZ_CP151979.1, on the reverse strand, counting down.
AACATGAAGCTGTTGATGAATTACCACCAGGAAAACAAATGCAAGTAGACTGGGGACAAACCATTCAGAAAACAATAGATAATAAGGACATCAAACTTTATTTTATTGCCTTTGTATTATCTCACTCTCGACAAAAGTATATGGAATGGCAAGACCGCCCCTTTACAACGAAAGACACCATTCGTTGTCACGAAAATGCCTTTAGATATTTTGGGGGAATGACTGAAGAAATTGTTTATGATCAAGACAATCTTATTGCGGTAAGCGAAAATGCTGGAGATCTTATCTTAACAAAGAAATTTCAGGCATATGTGAACGAACGTAAATTTCAGATTTACCTATGTCGAAAAGCAGATCCCCAATCGAAAGGAAAAATTGAGAACGTTGTGAAATATATCAAGTATAATTTCGCAGCACATCGTATCTTCTCAACAATCGGAGATTGGAATGAAAAAGCCTGGAATTGGCTAGAACGTACTGGGAACTATAAAGTGCATCAAACAATAAAAAAGAGACCTTACGAAGTGTATCAACTGGAAAAGAAACACTTACGAAAGATCTCCTCACCGCTTTCTTTAACAGAAAGCAACCCTATTGAAATTATAACAAGGAATGTGAATAAGGACAACACGATTCGTTACAAATCGAATCGCTATTCAGTACCTATCGGCACATATACGAAATGCCCTACAGTGAATCTGCAAATCAATAATGAAAAATTAATCATCATAGAACCTACAACTGGCGAAATACTTGCCAAGCACACGATAAGTTTAGAAAAAGGAAAGCTAATTAAAAATACGAATCATGCACGAGATCATACAGAATCGCTTGATATGCTTAAACAAAGAGTGCTTCATTTATTTCCTACTGGAGAAGCATCGAGACAATATATTGATGAAATCTGCCAGAGATATAAGCGCTATCGCCGTGATCAATTACTCATTTTACAAAGGGTTGCCGAAAATGATCCTCATTGGATTCCAATGGCGTTAGAGAAATGTATCCGTGAAAAACTGTATAGTGCAAATGCTTTTCAAGATGTCGTAAATTACTTAAAGCTACAAGAATCTAATCCCATTCTTGAAATACAGGTCAATTCTACTAAACTTGTTTCTTCGATAGCTGTAGAAACAAGGGATTTCAATACATACATTCAAAGAATGGGAGGAAAAACAAATGAATAAAAGTGTTCCAGAAATTCAACAAGCCTTTAAACAATTGAGATTATCCGAAACAGCGGAGGAGCTCCCAGAGCTCCTTCGGAAAGCAGAGCAATCATCTTGGACATATTTAGAGTTCTTAGAACAGATAACTACGTATGAACTAAAAAGACGTGAGGAGAAAAGTATTGAAAGACGAATGAATTGGGCTCGTTTCCCGTTCTATAAACCTTTAAGTATGTTTAATATAGATGAGCAAACAGCCATTACAGAGCGGCAATTAAGGCAATTACGTGAATTTCAATGGTTAGAACAAGCATACAACTTAATATTACTTGGACCACCTGGAGCGGGAAAAACTTTATTATCCGTTGGCCTTGGAATTGAAGCGATTCAAAAAGGCTTTCAAGTGTATTTTGTGACCATGGGGGAATTAATTCAGCTATTAAAAACAGAAGAATATGTCAATAAGTCAAAAACTCAGTTAAAGAGACTGCGTGCATCAGATCTTGTGATAATTGATGATGTCATGTATATGGCAATGGATCAACGAGAAGGCACATTGTTCTTCCAGCTTATTCATCAATTATATGAACGAAGTTCGTTAATTTTAACATCCAATCGAAGCCCAGAACAATGGATAGAACTCGTAGATAATCCAGGGATGATGACTGCAATACTTGACCGTCTGTTACATCGAGTTGAAGTGATTCATATGAACAACGAAAGTTACCGATTAAAACATCAAGAAACAATTTTTTCTTAGCAAAAAGTGTTCATCCGAAATGAGCAAAAATTGTTCATTTGGGGTTGACGTTTACAATTTAATTTATCAGAAATTAGTATTTCCAAACAAGGCTATTCAGCCGCACGAAAAAAGATTTCTCCTCTCGCTTTTGTAAAACTTACAAAAGCGATTGTGAATTGGTATTATGAAGAAAATTCCTTTAAAACTTATCGTGGATTTAGACTTTGCGCAATCGATGGAAGTGTGCTCCAAATTCCTGATACTGAGGAGCTTCGAAATTATTTTGGGTATGGAAAAAATCATAAGACAAGTTATGCAAGAGCTAGTGCCTCTTGTATTTACGATCTTGAGAATGGAATCATTATTACTTCTAGAATCAATCCATATAAGGTAGCTGAGCGAGATAGTGCAAAGGATATGATTGAAGAACTCGTACAAATTGGATTAAAAAATGATCTTTTTTTATTTGATCGAGGGTATCCATCGAGAGATTTTATTGCCTATTTAGATGCCCTTGGTATCAAATATGTGATGCGATGTCAAAAAAATACGATAAAGGAAATTGTCGAAGCGAAAGATGCTGATCAAAACATTCATATAATACATAGGAAACAAGTGATTACTGCTCGTGTAGTTAGATTCCCACTGGATTCTGGCACGGAAGAAATACTTGTCACAAATTTAACCGAGGAAGAGTTTGATATCTCTGAGTTTAAATCTCTTTATTTTAAACGCTGGGGAATTGAAACAGAATATAATGATGTGAAAAATAAAATCGAAATAGAAAATTTCACGGGTAGTTCGAAAATCGCAATTGAACAAGATTTCTATGCATCAATATATTTATCGAATATGGTCAGTTTATTGAGAAATGATGCCAATGAAACAATTAATGAGGAGAGTAAGAAAAAAAGACGAAAACATGATTATCAAGTAAACACAAATATCTTAATAGGAAAATTAAAAGATAGGATGGTTCACTTATTATTAGAAGATTGTCCAATCAAAAGAGAGAGAATGTTTACAAAAATCATGAAAGTGATTATAAGAAATAAGACACCTATTCGGTTTGGGAGAAGTTACCCACGAAGGAATGGTCTGTCCTCAACAAAGTATCCCCTAAACCAAAAAAGGTGTCTATAAACAATACGTAGGATAAATATAACCTATTTGTTTATTAAATGTAAATAAATTAGGGGCTTAAAAAAATAAAAATTTAAGCCCCGGGCATCCTATTGCCTTTTTTAGCCGATTTTAGAAAATTATCAACACTTTGTAGGTTGAATAGTATTTTTAAAAGTAGACAACCAGATGGTTGCCTACTAACTGTAAATTATTGGTTGTATAAGTTTCTGACATTGGGCTCGAGCCTCCTCGGAGCTCAATCCTTCGCTCCTGCGGGGTCTCGAGACTCGGGCTGTTCCCGCAGGAAAGCTTTTGCTTTGCGACTAAGCGTGCGCGACAGGAGCACTCGCCCCGTCACTCCAATCAATTTTTTACAAAAATTCTTTTTGCAGCTCGTTCACTTTATTCGTTATGTCCCAGCCTCTTTTTTATTTTAGAATGAATTAAAGTTATGCACATTTGTTATTTTTCTGAAAACTTATCCACAAGTATGTTAATATCTTTCCGGATTTGTCAAGACGAACATCCGTACTTATACACAATTTGTGGATAACTTGTGCATAACCTGTGATAATTTTGTGGGAAATCAATATATTGTGTGTATTTTTTCAGAATCAAATGTGAATAAATAAAAATCCCAATGTGGATAGTGTGGAAAAGGTTGTTGATATGTTGGTATAGCTGTATTTTCATTGTGAATAAAATTGTGGGAAAAATTTATCGAAAAATGTCTATTGACCAAGATATATGTATACAAAACAATAAGGACCAAAGGGTGTTGCATTCCTGGAACAATAAAGAGGCTGGGACAAAAGATAAAAAACACCATTTTCTCCCGGGAGAAAATGGTGTTTTTTTGATAATTGAAGAAAATTGATTTCCGTTCCGGGGACGCTTTCCGCGGGCCCGGCTCGAGCCTCCTCGGAGCTCAATCCTTCGCTCCTGCGGGGTCTCGAGACTCGGGCTGTTCCCGCAGGAAAGCTTTTGCTTTGCGACTAAGCGTGCGCGACAGGAGCACTCGCCCCGTCACTCCAATCAATTTATTACAAAAAAATCTTTTTGCAGCTCGTTCACTTTATTAGTTATGTCCCAGCCTCGACATTATTTCAGATTTTCCAATTCTTCATGCAGTTCAAGCCATTCGAGTTCCAGCTCACTGTGGGTTTGTTTTAATGAGTCCAACTCGTTTTGCAGCTCCAATGCTTTTTCGTAATCGCTGAAAATTTCAGGTTTGCAGAGCTCAAGTTCGATGTCATTGATTTTATTTTCAATTTGGGACATGTCTTTTTCGATTTCTTCCAATTTTCTTTGTATTTGTCTTTCCCTTTTTCTGATTTCTTTCGCATTTGCCATTGATGAATGGTCCGTTTTGGTTTCTTGTTTTTCTGCCTGTTTTGCCGCATTCATTTCTGCCAATTCCATCAATTCTTGTTTTTTCTCAACATAGTAGTCGTAATCCCCTAAATATTCGAACGTTCCCGTTGAAGATAGTTCGACGACTTTAGTGGCGATCTTATTGATGAAATAGCGGTCATGGGAAACGAAGAGAATGGTTCCCGGATAATCCATCAATGCATTTTCAAGCACTTCCTTGCTGTCTAAATCGAGATGGTTTGTCGGTTCGTCCAAGACAAGGAAGTTCGCTTTTTGCATCATCAGCTTTGCAAGGGCAAGCCGGGCTTTTTCTCCACCGGACAGTGCGTTGACAGGTTTTAACACATCATCGCCGCTGAATAAAAATTGCCCCAATACGGTGCGGATTTCCTTCTCGGGCAGTAACGGCCATTCATCCCACAGTTCATTCAGCACCGTTTTATTACTGTGAAGTTTTGCCTGATCTTGATCATAATAGCCGATTTTGACATTCGTTCCGTATCGGATGTTTCCGGAAAGTGCCGGCAAATCTTTCACAATGGTTTTTAAAAAGGTGGACTTGCCGACACCATTTGGACCGACGATGGCCACCCGATCCTGCCGGAAGATACGCAAATTGATGTTTCTTGAAACGATATGATGTTCATCATAACCGATGGCCAGGTCATCAACGGATAACACATCGTTTCCGCTTTGCCGTTCAATGTCGAAACCGAATTTTGCGGATCTTTCATCGCCTGCCGGGGCATCCATCCATTGCATGCGTTCCAGCATTTTTCTCCGGCTTTTCGCCAGTTTGGAGGTAGATGCGCGGGCGATGTTCTTTTGAATGAACTCTTCCAGCTTGGCTTTCTCATCCTGCTGATGTTCATACATTTTTAAGTCGCGTTCATATTGCTTCGCTTTTTGATCCAAATAATCGCTGTAATTTCCAACATATTTTGTGACGCGGCCTCTTGATACTTCATACACGATATTGACGATCTGATCCAAAAAATAGCGGTCGTGGGAAACCATTAAAATGGCACCGGAATAGGATTTTAAATAATTTTCAAGCCAGCTTAATGTTTCAATATCCAAATGGTTGGTAGGCTCGTCCAAAATTAATAAATCCGGTTTGCTGAGCAGCAGTTTTGCAAGGGCAAGACGGGTGCGTTGACCACCGGATAAGGAAGAAACGGGTTGGTCATACATGTCAGGATAAAATTTCATTCCATGGAGGACGGAACGGGTATCCGCTTCATATTGGTAACCGCCCGCATCTTTGAAGGCATGCTGCAGTTGGTCATATTCCGCCATGATTCGGGAGTAATTCGTCGGATTTTCATAGACGGATGGATCCGCCATTTGCTGCTCCAATTCACGCAACCGCATTTCCTGCTTTTTCAACGGTTCAAAGACCGTCATCATTTCTTCCCAAATGGTCCGCTTCGATTCGAGGCCTGTATGTTGCTCCAAATAACCGATTGTTATATCTTTAGGAATGATGATTTCCCCGGAATCGTATGACATTTGACCGGCGATGATTTTTAACAGGGTGGATTTCCCGGCCCCGTTACGTCCAACCAAAGCAACGCGGTCCCGATGTTGAATTTCCAGTTTGACATCCCTTAATATTTCATCAGATAGGAAAGATTTCGACAGTTGATTCACTTGAAGTATGATCAATTTTTACACCTCAATTCACTCTTCTATAGTGTAATAGAAGAGGGGATTTCAAGCAATGCGCATGCTTTACTTATTGAGCTATGTTTAGTAATATAAAATCAATTTCGATTTGAAAGTAAACAGGGGGATTATCGTGGTGAAAAAAGATATAAAAATTCCACAAGCGACAACAAAAAGACTTCCTCTTTATTATCGCTTCTTGCAAAATTTCGCAAATGCCGGAAAACAGAGAGTTTCATCTCAAGAATTAAGCGAGGCAATGAAAATTGATTCCGCAACAATTCGAAGAGATTTTTCTTATTTCGGAGCTTTAGGAAAAAAAGGATACGGATATGATGTTGCATACTTGCTGGAATTTTTCCGGCAAATTCTCGACCAGGATGAGGGGGCAAACGTTGCCCTTATTGGTGTGGGAAATTTAGGAAATGCTCTATTAAAATATAACTTCCAGAAAAATCATAATACAAGAATCGTCGTTGCTTTTGATACGAAGGCGCCGATGGAGGGGCATGAAGTCAATGGGATCCCGGTTTATCATCCGGATCGATTAGAGGAAATGTATCAAAAATATAATGCGGAGCTTGCCATCTTGACGGTTTCTTCGCGTTCAGCCCAAGCCATTGCGGATCGCCTGGCAGCCATCAATGCAAAAGGGATATTGAATTTTACACCGGTCCGGCTGAACGTTCCGGATACGATGAAAGTGATGAATATCGATTTGGCTGTGGAATTGGAGGCTTTAATCTATTTAATTCGCAATAGTGATTGATGAAAAGTTTTCACAAACATTCATTTGATATGTAATGCAAAATGTGTCGAATTGGGGTAAAATAATTACATATTTAGAGGAGGTGGCATCAATGGTTGTGCACTTAAGTGCAATTTCACCAGCAGCTCTTGTCGTTATAGGGATTGTGGCTTTAATCATTTTTGGACCGAAAAAATTGCCTGAATTTGGACGAGCAATGGGAACGACATTGCGCGAGTTCAAAAAAGGTACGCAAGGGTTATTAGATGATAACGAAAGTACAGAAAAAAAGAATATTATTGAAATAGATCAGCAGCAAAAATCCATTGAAACGGTTGAAACGAAAGAAAGAGAACAGAATAAGTAATTTTGAGGATGTCTAGCAAATGGATCCAAAAGAACTTCCGGTTATAGAACATATAGAGGAATTAAGAAAGCGCTTAATCATATGTGCGGTTTTTTTCGTTATTGCATTATTTGCTGGATTCTACTTGGCGGAGCCGATTATCAAATACATTCAGTATGATGCAGAGCCATTTATCGAACACTTTAAGCAGAATAATGAACAGTTGGATCAATCAAATGAACTCACGTTAAATGCTTTTAAAGTGACCGATCCGCTCACCGTTTATTTGGAAGTGACATTTTTTGTTGCATTGATTTTGACATCGCCGGTGATTTTATATCAACTTTGGGCGTTTGTTGCACCGGGATTGTATGAAGCGGAACGGAAGGCGACATTAAAATATATCCCTTACGCTTTCATCCTGTTTTTGGCGGGCGTATTGTTCGGTTATTTTATCCTTTTTCCGAATGTCATGAATTTCATGATGAATTTGTCCGAGCGGTTAGGAATTCAACAAGTGATTGGGATAAACGAATACTTTTCCTTTCTCTTCAAATTGGTGATTCCTTTTGGGCTTTTGTTTCAACTCCCGGTCATCACCCTGTTTTTATCACGGCTCGGTGTATTGAATCCGAAGTGGATGGTCAAATTCAGAAAGTATTCTTATTTCGTGCTCTTTGTGATTGCCGTACTGATTGCGCCGCCTGATTTGGTTTCGTATATCATCCTGTCGATTCCGTTGTTCATTCTATATGAATTCAGCATTGTGATTGCAAAAATCGGATACAGGAAATTTGAAAAATCGGAAGAACAGCGGTTGAAGGAAGAAAAGGAAGCGGAACAGAAACAACAGGTGGAAGCGGCACTGGCGGAACAACGCCGCCAAATCGAACAAATGAAAGAACAAAATTAAAGCCTATTTTCAATGATGTGAATTCATTGAAAATAGGCTTTTTTTTTTCATCTTTAAATTCCTGCAAAAATCAATGATTGAAAAATTGTTGGATTTTATCAATGTTCAATTGCAAGTAAGTAACGAAACCATTCAACAGCATATGGGCAATAATCGGAGTAATTAAACGCTTTGTCTTATAATACAAGTAAGATAGGATAAAGCCGGTAATTGTATAAAGGATAATGTGACTGAAATCCAAATGGATGATGGCAAAGAAGATGGCACTGACAAATGCGGCCACCCAAAAGTTGTTTTGTGCTTGCATGATGGAACCGAAAATTACCCGGCGAAACACAAGTTCTTCCAGGACAGGCCCAAAAAATACGGAAGCAAAAATCATCACCGGTGCGATTTTTGTCACTTTGATAATGGCTTCCGTGTTTTCGGAGCCGGGATTGATGCCTAATGATGATTCAATTTGTACGCCGATCACTTGGCCAAGATAAATCATGAAAAACCCGACAATTCCCCAAACAATGGCCACGGGCAACGGCTTTTTTTCTCCCTTTAAGCAATTCCAAAAGTTTTTATTCCTTGAAATAAGAAGAATGGAGATGATGAATGCAATCCCCGCCGTGATGGAAGACCACCATCCGGCCAAGGCAATATTCGCTGAACTTCCTTCCAAATCAATGAAACTTAAAAAGAAGTTTTTTAGGGGAGGTATCCAAAGTAAAAAGGAAGAAAGTTGAAAAGCGATGTAAGTGATTAATACATAAAATGCTGTTTTTTGAGTTTGCAAATTTTTTGAACTGGCCAATCGTATGATTCCCTCTTTCCCGAAAAAATGTTTAAAATGTAATTGGAGGCATAAACTGACAAGTGTGATTGCTTCTTTTTACTAACCATATTCTATTGTAGAGGAAGTTAGAAAGAAAAGAAATTTTTTATACTTCTCACTTGCAAAAATAGGAACGATTCATTATTATATAATTGTGTTAGCACTCGGTTGGGTGGAGTGCTAATAATGGTAGTTAAAATATGATTTAGGAGGTTGTTTCACTTGCTAAGACCATTAGGAGATCGCGTGATTATCGAATTAGTTGAGGTAGAAGAAAAAACTGCTTCCGGACTTGTACTTCCAGATTCCGCGAAAGAAAAACCACAAGAAGGTAAAGTGGTGGCAGTAGGTCCTGGCCGTGTATTGGACAATGGAACTCGCGTTGAACCTGAAGTAAAAGAAGGAGACGTTATCATCTTCTCCAAATATGCGGGAACAGAAGTGAAATACGAAGGCAAAGAATATTTAATTTTAAGAGAAAGCGACATCTTAGCTGTTTTATAATAAATAGACCGAACAATCAAAATTGCGCCTACTAATTTTTATGAAATGGCAGGCATTTTTATCCCAATTTTGATTACCGAAAGAAAAAATACGGAGGTAAGACAAAATGGCAAAAGACATTAAGTTTGCAGAAGAAGCTCGCGCGTTAATGTTAAAAGGTGTTGATAAATTAGCGAACGCGGTGAAAGTGACATTGGGTCCAAAAGGTCGCAACGTTGTTCTTGAAAAGAAATTCGGTTCACCTTTAATCACAAATGACGGTGTAACAATCGCAAAAGAAATCGAACTTGAAAACCCATATGAAAACATGGGGGCAAAATTGGTTGCTGAAGTTGCTTCCAAAACAAACGAAGTGGCAGGGGACGGTACAACAACTGCAACTGTTTTGGCACAAGCGATGATCCGTGAAGGTTTGAAAAACGTAACAAGCGGTGCAAACCCTGTTGGAATCCGCAAAGGGATTGACAGAGCGGTTGCTGCTGCTATCGAAGAATTGAAAAATATTTCCCGTCCAGTTCAAAACAAAGAAGAAATCGCTCAAGTCGCTTCCATCTCTGCAGCTGATGAAGAAGTGGGTAAATTCATCTCTGAAGCGATGGACCGTGTTGGTACTGACGGTGTTATCACAATCGAAGAATCAAAAGGTTTCGCTACTGAATTGGATGTAGTGGAAGGTATGCAATTCGACCGCGGTTACGTATCCCACTACATGGTAACTGATACAGACAAAATGGAAGCAGTTCTTGAAAATCCTTTCATCTTAATTACAGATAAAAAAATCTCCAGCATCCAAGACATCCTTCCATTATTGGAACAAGTTGTTCAACAAAGCAAACCATTATTAATCATCGCTGAAGATGTTGAAGGTGAAGCTTTGGCAACATTAGTATTGAACAAATTGCGCGGAACATTCCAAGTTGTGGCTGTAAAAGCTCCTGGATTCGGTGATCGCCGCAAAGCGATGCTTGAAGATATCGCTATCTTGACAGGTGGACAAGTGATCACTTCAGACCTTGGTTTAGACTTGAAAACAGCTGACCTTTCTCATCTAGGACGCGCTGGCAAAGTGGTTGTAAACAAAGACAACACTACAATCGTTGAAGGCGCTGGAGACCAAGCTGCGATCGAATCACGCGTAAATCAAATCCGTGCGCAAATCGAAGAAACAACTTCAGAATTCGATAAAGAAAAATTACAAGAACGCTTAGCGAAATTAGCTGGCGGTGTGGCAGTAATCAAAGTGGGTGCTGCTACTGAAACAGAATTGAAAGAACGCAAACTTCGCATTGAAGACGCATTAAACGCTACACGTGCAGCGGTGGAAGAAGGTATCGTTGCAGGTGGTGGTACTGCATTAGTAAATGTTTACAAAGCAGTAGAAAAAGTATTGGATGAAACAGAAGGCGATGTAGCAACTGGTGTGAAAATCGTGCTTCGCGCCCTTGAAGAACCAGTTCGTCAAATCGCAGAAAATGCCGGCTTAGAAGGTTCAATCATCGTAGACCGCTTAAAACGCGAAGAAGTGGGAATCGGCTTCAATGCTGCTACAGGTGAATGGGTGAACATGATCGAAGCTGGTATTGTTGACCCAGCAAAAGTAACTCGTTCCGCATTACAAAATGCTGCATCTGTTGCTGCATTGTTCTTAACAACTGAAGCGGTGGTGGCTGACATTCCTGAACCACCAGCACAAAATCCAGGTATGCCAGATATGGGCGGCATGATGTAATCGAAAGACTTCAATAACACCATCTTTTGGAAACGGTGATATGGTTAAAGGGTTCTTTCCATCCCAATGGAGAGAACCCTTTTTTATGCTTTTATATTGAAATTTATGCTCAATCAGAATAATCTGTTCGCGCGGAAAAAAGATACCTGTTTTCTCTTTCGTTCTACATGGCTTTCAAGATAAAATAATTGAACTAGCAGTTTTAAATCTATAAAACCTAAAAGAAGAATTCGCCCCAAAAGCCGGAGTTGGAATCAAACTTTTGGGGTGATTTTATATTTCTATAATTTAAAATAAAATTTATAAGAATAGTATGTTTTAAAATCTGAAAAATTATTTTATAATAATGAATAATTCACTATGCTATGTTGTATTTTATATGGAACAAAAATTTCAAAGGAATATTGGATAGATTTTTCACGGGTTGGTATTGAAAATCATCTGAAACGAAGAACAAATGGAAGTGCAAAATCGTTTTATTATATAAAACAACCGTATGTAAGATGCAACCAATGTTCCATATCTGTTTCTTTTTGATAATTTTCTTTTCATGTATAATACAATTAGCTAGTTTTTGTAATGAAACATCATTGTGTGTGGAGGTTTCTTATGGAAGCATTAGATATTTTAGATAGTTTAAACGAAATGACCGTGTTTTATGAGCCAATTTTTAGTGCGGATTCGCATTCGATTGTCGCTTATGAAGTTTCCGGAAAACTTACAGTAGACGACAAAACGATCGATATTATCGATTTTACATACGATTCTACGATGCCTGAAGATTTGCGGAAAGAAGTGGAGCTTTATTTAATTGATAAAGCTTTGTCGGAAACGAAGGACGCACTAAAAGAATATTATCTTTACCTTCCTTGCAACCCAAATCTGTTTATGACGGATATAGGTGACGCCTATTTCCAAACTATCAAGAAAAATGTTGATGAATCGCTATTATCAAAAATCTACCTGGTGATTCCGGCGCATAAGTATGAAGGGGAAGCCGAGGATTTGCATCATCCAATCCGGTATATGAAAACATATGGAGTCAAAATTGCTTTGGACGAAATCGGAAAAGACAGCAATCTGGATCAAATTTTAATGTTGGAGCCCGCCGTCTTATTCATTAATATCAGCCAATTGAATTATGATGCATGGGGTTCCCAAAATCCCGTTTTTACGACTATTCAAAATTTGGCGATCAAAATGGGCGCCGCTTTAATGTTTCATGATATTAAAACGGACTATCAATTGCATCATGCTTGGAAACATGGTGCCCGTTATTTCAAGGGAGAATATTTACAGAAACCTTCTACACAGTTGAATCCGAAAGATGCATTAAAAGAGCGGTTCCGCAATGATTGCAAACAGTTTATCGCAACGGAAAGAAAGCAGCTGGAATTGAAATATGAAGAAATGAAAAAATTGAAACGAAACATTTCGACCATCGTGGAACAATCAAAAATACAAAGCAATGATGTGGAGTCACTCTTGGCGTTGGCAAAAAAATTGAATCAATATGCTTTTCGATTTTATATTTGCAATGAAGAAGGTTTTCAAATTTCACCAAATATCGTGCGCAAAAATGGTGAATGGGTAGTGGAAGAAGAGGCGCTCGGAAAAAACTGGAGTTGGCGACCATATTTTCTATTGAATATCATTAAATTAAAAGATGATGCGAAAGGTGAATTGTCAAATATCTATAGCGATATTAAGACAGGGGAATTGACGCGCACGTTTTCAATGAAACTGGATGACGATGAATATTTATTTGTCGACATTTCGCACGATTATTTATATGAACATAACCTATTGATATGATGATGCTGTTCATAACCAACCAACAGCAGTGTCGGAGGCCGTCCGGAAAGCCTGACTTTCTGGATGGCTTTATTTTTTGCGGCAGGGAAAACGAATTTTCCTTGCAAAGGCATCATAAAATCTATTGATTGTCATAAGCGCGTAAAGGAGGAAGTGCCATACAAATACATGTCGTTCGGCCGGGAGAAACGATTTGGGGAATCGCGCAAAGCTACAATGTAAATGCTCAAACAATCATACAAACCAATCAAATCGAAGCCCCCGATGAATTAGTGGTAGGGCAAGCCATTGTCATTCCGATTGTAGGAAGCTTTTACTGGGTTCAGCCTGGGGATACCCTCTTTACCATCGCCCAACGTTTTGGGGTGAACTATATCACCCTTGCGCAAGTGAACGGTCTCAATCCCAATCAACCATTGCTTCCAGGATTAAGATTATACATTCCTCCGCGGCAGAAAACGGATGCCGAAGTGAATATTTACATTGAACCGACCGGAGATGCAGTCAGCCAAGTACTGTTGAACAGCGCCAGGGAGGTGGGAAGACACCTCACTTACTTGGCGACATTCAGTTATCAGGCAAGAAGAGATGGCAGCCTTGTGCCGATGCCGATTCAGGGAATCCCGGAGGTGGCCCGCAATAGTGGAGCTTCCTTGATGCTTGTTGTGACGAATTTGGAAAATGGCCAGTTTAGCGGGGAACTGGGCAGGGATATACTGCAAAGTTCAGCCGTGCAAGATGTTCTTCTCGATAACATCATTGAAGAAGCAAAACGCATTGGAGGCGTATCGGATATTCATTTTGACTTTGAGTTTTTGCCGCCGGATCAGAGAGAAGCCTACAATAATTTTTTAAGGAAAGCGGCGGATCGTCTACATGCGGAAGGATTGCTGATTTCCAGTGCGTTAGCGCCGAAATTGTCCCGGGAGCAAGCGGGGCAATGGTACGAAGCCCATGATTACAGAGCCCACGGGGAAATTGTTGATTTTGTTGTATTAATGACTTATGAATGGGGGTACTCAGGGGGACCGCCAATGCCGGTGTCGCCCATTACGGAAGTGGAGAAAGTATTGAATTATGCTTTGACGGAAATTCCTCAGGAAAAGATTATGATGGGGCAAAATTTATATGGCTATGATTGGACTCTTCCCTATGTGGAAGGGGGAAAATACGCGAGAGCCATCAGTCCCCAGCAAGCCATTGCCATCGCCCGCGATCATCATGCGGAAATCCAATATGATTACGTTGCCCAAGCGCCATATTTCTATTATATCGATGATGAAGGAAACCGGCATGAAGTGTGGTTTGAAGATGCCAGATCCATTCAGGCTAAGTTCGATTTGCTGAAACGATTGAATTTGCGCGGAATCAGTTATTGGAAGTTAAGTTTTGCGTTTCCGCAAAATTGGTTGTTGATCCAGGACAACTTTAACGTGACAAAAAGGTGAGAGGGTATTCGTGTCCGTTAAAAAGTAAAAGAAATCCTCCAAATGAAAAGCCCGGCTTCCGGCAGAAAGGTTTGATGCTTCAAATGGATTGAACCGGGCTTTTTTGTGTTTATGTCTTAAACTCTCTCTTTTATAACAAAAAATTACTTGATAATAGCAATCAAATACCGGTATATTGAGCTGGGAATCATACCGGCAGAAAATAACAAGTTTAATCCGAAGCGCTCTGTCACATATACTGAATTTGTTACGTCCGCTGTACGATTTGCCCGCAAAGCGGTTGAAATGGACGTTGAGTTTTAAACAAGCCACTATCCACCAATGATTTCATTGGTGGATATTTTGGTATTGGGCAGATAGTTGAAAAATAAAAAAATGCTTCCCGAAGACTTCGTTATTGTTTATAATATTCGTATATGAATAAATGTTTATATACGAATTGGTGGTGAGTGCAGTGGAAAACGATAAAGAACTTCATGATAACGATGAAGAACTATTTGATTTGGATGAAGAGACATTGTTTTTAGTATCCCAAACCTTTAAAGCGTTGAGCGATCCAACCCGAATCCGGATCTTATACTTGCTTTCCAAAAAAGAGTGTTCAGTGAGTGAGATTGCAAAAAAATTAAATTTAAGCCAACCGAACGTTTCCCATCAATTGCGTTTTTTAAAAAACTTGCGCCTTGTCAAATATCGGAGGGAAGGAACGACGCTGTATTATTCCACCGATGATGACCACATTATGCATATGTTGTACCAAACGATCGAGCATTCGCAGCATAATTAACAAAAAAATATATATGAACATATACTAATATAAAAGGAGGTATGATGATGGGACATGGACATCATCATGCACATCACGATCATACACATGGTGCCAATAAGAAAACATTAACCATCGCATTTTTTATCATCGCCGCCTACATGGTTGTGGAAGCAATCGGCGGTATAGTGACAAACAGCCTTGCATTGCTTTCCGATGCCGGACATATGTTGAGCGATGCCATTTCATTGGGTGTCGGTGTCCTTGCTTTCAAGTTTGGAGAGAAGGTGGCGGATTACAGCAGGACTTACGGGTACCGGCGTTTTGAAATATTGGCCGCCGTTTTTAACGGGGTCACATTGATGATCATTTCCATTTTCATTTTTATTGAAGCCATTGAACGCTTTGTTCGCCCCACGGAAATTTCATCCCATGGCATGTTAGGGATTGCAATTGTCGGATTGGCAGTCAATATGCTTGTGGCATGGATATTGATGCGCGGCGGAGATACGCACGATAATTTAAATATGCGGGCGGCTTTTCTCCATGTGATCGGTGACATGTTGGGCTCTGCTGCCGCAATTCTGGCCGCGATATTCATAATGCTTTTTGATTGGAAATGGATGGACCCGCTGGCAAGTATCATCGTGGCGCTTATCATCATCAAGGGCGGCTACCGGGTGACGAAAGATTCCATTCATGTATTGATGGAAGGCACGCCAAGCAACGTCAACATCGATGAAATCATATCATTATTTAATAATACGCCAGGCATTATCGGGATTCACGATTTGCATGTATGGTGTATTACCAGCGGTCAAAATGCGTTATCGTGCCATGCGGTAGTGGAAGACAGTTTATCATTAAAAGACATACAAAAAATATTAAAAAATATCGAACACGAACTGTTGCATTTGGGGATTGCCCATATGACAGTGCAAATTGAGGACGGGGAACATGTGCATGATGATTCCGTCTTATGCAAGAATAACGGCCATTCCCATCATCACCACCATCACCATCACTAAAATGAAGCCTCCATCAAGGGAAGATGGAGGCTATCGTTGTTGCAATATTTTCTTTAACTCTTCCAAGACCTCTTTCAGCGGCTGTTTTTCTCCCGCTTCAAAAAAGTGGTTGAACGGATCTCCTGATGCCTTTACCCTTTCCATGACGGTTGGAATGGTAAAGTTATTTGGATGCAATCCTTCCTTCACTTCTTCCCATAGCAGCGGTGTGGCTACACATCCCCATTCATTTCCCCGCGGCGAGTAGGGGGCGATGATGGTTTTTCCCTCGGCATGTTGCACATAGTCCAAGTATAATTTATTCCCTCTTTTCTTTTTCAGCCTTTCCAATGTGAACATTTGCGGGTTCCGATCGACTAAGAACCGGCAAATGAATTCAGTAAAAATACGGGTTTCATCATAAGTGAACCGGTTTTTTGGAAGGGGAAGATAGACTTGCAACCCTTTGCCGCCGGAGGTTTTTACGAATGAATGGAGTTGAAACTGGTCAAAGATGGCTTTCATTCTTAATGCGGCTTCCATTGCAAGCGGAAATTCATTCACCGACGGCGGATCCAAATCGAATACGATTTCAGTCGGACAATCGGTATCGACCGTCTGAAAAGGGATATGGAATTCCAATGCCAATTGATTGCCGAGCCAGAATAAGGTTTCCAAGTCATTGCAAACAATATAATCAATATCATCGATCCGTTTGGTTTGTACAAAATCCGGTGCATAATCCGGAACATTTTTTTGATAAAAATGTTCTTCAGGTACGCCGTGGGGAAACCGGATGGTAGTTAGAACACGGTTTTGCAAAAAGGGAAGCAAATAAGGGGCAATGGTTTCCAAATAAAGTAGATAATCCACTTTCAACAAATTCATTTTCGGCCAAACCGGTTTATCCGGATGGGTGATTTCCACTTGTTCGGGGATTGGATGAAGTTGATTCTGGAAAGTTTTCCAATTACATTCTTCAGGTGTCAAGTCGAAACGGAAAGAATGGAATCTCGGCTCCCTCAATTTTTTTCCATCAAAATCGATGCATGCGATATCGACGCAAATGGAAGGGGGCAAAGTCCAAATGGAATCGAAAGTTTTTTCTCCCTTTGTCTGGAAAAAGGCGGCGAGTGTCTGAAATTCTTCATTGGAAAGGCCATGTTTAAAAGCGGTGACTTCCATTAATTGATTGTCCTTATATATGGCGCCGGTGAAATAATCATTTTCTTTGTTGAAAGTGTGAACGATAACCGATACATAGCGCCAATTTTTTATTTTCAGCCAGTCCGTTGTTCTTTTTCCGCTTGTCCAAAGGCTGTTTTTTCGCTTGGCGACCATCCCTTCACCGTTATGTTTTTTGATTTTTTTCCAAAGTGCATCGCCTTGTTCATAGCTTTCAATACATTGGATTTGCCCGCGATGATAAAATGTGGTTTTTCCTGGAATTCCGGCTTTTCCAAACAATTGGGATAATTGTTTTTTCCGTTCGACGAGAGGAAGCCTTTGCAGATCTTCCCCCTTTGCCATCAACAAATCAAAGGCGATGTATTGGCAAGGGAATTGTTTGCTTGCCTGTCGGATTTTTTGAGTGGATTTTGTTTTTCCGCGGGATTGGACGACGGAGAAATTGCTTCGAAAATTGTTTTCCAAGTAGACGATTTCACCATCCAATGTCAGCGGAAGAAAAGGTTTTACCTTTGGATAAGAATGTTTGCAAAAATCGATCAGTTCCGGAAAGAGGGGCGACAAATCCCGATGATTTCTGCTGATGATTGCGGGAACTTCTTCTTCCCATTGCAAAATCGCCCGATATCCATCATATTTTGCCTCATATATCCATTGATCGCCTGTTGGCCATTCGTCAGCGGATGTCAACAACATCGGTTTCATGGCATAACCTCTTTTTTCATTATTGTTCAACGGCACGCAAAGGATATACATAGTTCTTTTTCAATAAAGCATAATAAGAAAAAAGTAGGTGACGTTATGCACACGATGTGGAAAGGCAGCATCAGTTTCGGTTTAGTGAACATACCAGTAAAGCTGCATGCGGCCACAGAAGATAAAGATGTGAAATTGAGGCAACTCCATAAAGAATGCCATACGCCGATCAATTATAAAAAGGTGTGTCCCGTTTGCGACCGGGAAGTAAAAAATGAGGAGATTGTCAAAGCTTTTGAATATGCAAAGAATAAATTCGTCGTGCTGGACGAGGAAGATTTGGAAGCATTAAGAAAAGAAAATGAAGAAAAAGCGGTTGAGATTCTGGAATTTGTGAAGCTGGAAGAGATTGACCCGATTTATTTTCAAAGAAGCTACTTTTTATCGCCGGATACAGGAGGAATGAAAGCCTACGCATTGCTCCGGCAAGCCTTGAAAGAATCAGGAAAAATAGGCGTGGCGAAAATTACGATCCGTTCAAAAGAGCAGTTGGCGGTTGTGAGAGTATATGAAGATACCTTGTTGATGGAAACCATTTATTTTCCGGATGAAGTGAGAAAGTCCAGTGATGTACCAAACATTCCCGGTGCGGAAAAAGTGGTGGAAAAAGAATTGGAAACGGCATTGATGTTGATCGATCAATTGACGGTGAAATTCGAACCGGAGAAATATCATGATGAATACCGCACAGCTCTTCTTGAATTGATCGAGAAGAAAAAAGCGGGAGAAACGGTGACTGCCGCAGAGAAAAATCCGGCCATCCCGCCGGATATGACAGATTTAATGAGCGCTCTCGAAGCATCATTGAACAAAGTGAAAAAGAAACCTGCAGCCAAAAAGAAAAAGGCAAAAGAGAAGAAGGAAGCGTAGCGCTTTATTAAAAAAGGACATTCCAAAGGAGATGCCTTTGAAATGTCCTTAATCTTTTGGATTATAAACTGTCGCCGAAATCCGCTCTGAATTTTTCGACAAGGCGTTCCGGCCAATCGGATAGCGCATCCAATTTTCCAACGAAGAATCTTAATACTTTTGGCTCGTCCACATATTTTAAGCCCTCGATGATGTCCCGGTTTTCATATAGCCAACTAACCCGGTCGACTACATATTGAATTTGGGACAATGTGAAAACTCGTCGAGGAACGGCAAGGCGAACCAATTCCATATTGGCAAGTTGTTCTACGCCGTTTTCATCCCGGGCTTCCGACATCGTTCCCCGTTCCATGCCCCGCACTCCGCTTGCGATGTAAATGGCAGCCGCCAATGCTCCCGCAGGATACTCATGTTGCGGTACATGTGGCAGGAATTCCATTGCATTGATATGGCAGCCGAGACCTCCAGGAGGTGTAACAACCGGCACACCCTTTTTAAGCAATTCATTCGTCATGTATTCGATGAAGAGCGGTCCCTGGTTGATCATTTCTTCGTCCATTGTTTCTTCCAAACCGATGGCAATGGCTTCGATTTCACGGACACTCATTCCGCCATATGTTAAGAATCCTTCATATAATGTCACATACTCACGCATTGCACGCATATCTTCTTCACTATCTGTAATGATGCCTCCACCGCGGGCGAATCCGAGTTTACGTGCAGAGAAGTAGATAATATCGCACAAGTCGGAAATTTGCCGTGTGATTTCACGGATTGTCATATTCTTGCATTCATCTTCTCTCTGTTTGATGAAGTACAAGTTGTCTTGCAGCAAGCTTGCATCAAGCACCAATTTGATTCCGTATTCATCACAAACTTTGCGCACTTCCCGCAAATTGGCCAAAGAGAATGGTTGTCCACCGATCAAGTTTGTACCGGCTTCCATGCGGACAAATGGGACATTTTCAGCCCCGACCTCCCGGATGAGGCCGATAAGTTTTTCGATATCGATGTTTCCTTTGAAAGGATGATCGCTGTTTAATTTCAATGCTTCATCCGTAAAGATTTCAACAACTTTTCCGCCGTTTTTTGTTATATGGGCATGGGTTGTTGTAAAGTGATAGTTCATTGGAACATATGTGCCTGGTCTTACATATGTAGTGCTTAAAATATTTTCACAAGCACGGCCTTGGTGAGCCGGAAGGAAATATTTTTTTCCGAAGATCTCTTGAATGGTTTTTTCCAGTCTTGTGAAAGAAGCGCTTCCCGCATAGCTGTCATCCGCTTCTAACATGGCAGCTTGCTGGCGGTCACTCATGGCGTTGACACCGCTGTCTGTCAACATATCCAAAAATACATCTTTATTTTGCAGAAGAAACGTATTAAACCCGGCTTCTTTCATCGCCTTTAAACGTTCTTCCACCGGCAGCAAATTAAGTTTTTGAATGATGCGGACTTTATGCATTTCCAGAGGTATCTTTTCCCCTGAATAAAACTTAACAGTCATTTGATCTTCCTCCTGCCTCTTTATCCCTTTATTACTTTAACGCTTCAACGCTTCAACTCGATGAAACATTGCTATTTTAATCATACATAATTTCTGAAAAAAATTAAGATGCTATTAATATCATTAGAAGAAATGGTTACTTTAGATTAAAAACTTTATATTAAATAGAAAATTGATTAATAAAAGTTATAGCGAAAATGAAGTTGCGATCCACTACATAGAAAGCAACCGGAAAAGACATGATAAAATAAAAGAAAGGACGGGATGATCTTGAAAAATTATTATGTCGATTTACATATACATATCGGGAGAACGGAGGGCGGACGTGCGGTAAAAATAACGGGAAGCAAAGATTTGACGCTAAAAAATATTTTAAAAACCGCTTCCAGTCAAAAAGGTCTTGATATGATCGGCATTATCGATTGCCACTCACCGGAAGTCATAAAGGAAATGGAAGAAATGATGAATGATGGAAGGATGGAACCTCTTCCGGAAGGCGGTTTAAGATTTGAAAAGACGACCCTTATTCCGGGTTCCGAAATTGAAATCTACGATGAACATTGTAAAGGACCCATCCACGTGCTTGCTTTTTTTCCAACCCTCGAATGGATGAAAGAATTTTCCGGGTGGATGCGAATGTTCGTCAAAAATATCCATTTAAGTTCCCAGCGGATTTATTGCAGCGGTAGGGAATTGCAGGGAAAAGTCAAAGAAATGGGAGGGCTTTTCATACCTGCCCACGTTTTTACCCCTTTCAAAAGCTTATATGGAAAAGGGGTCGAAAAAAGTTTGACGGAAGTGTTCGATCCTGAGAAGATTGATGCGGTTGAGCTCGGATTAAGTTCCGATACATACATGGTGCAGGGTATTAGTGAATTGGAAAAATACACGTTCGTCACCAATTCCGATGCCCATTCCCTCGGGAAACTGGCGCGGGAATATCAAAAAGTGCAGATGGTAAAGCCGAATTTTCAAGAACTCGTATTGGCCCTCAAGGAAAAGGGAGAAAGAAAAATTGTAGCCAACTATGGCTTAAACCCGCTACTCGGAAAATACTATTCCACTGCTTGCCAGGAATGTGGTGAACGGGTGGAAGAAGGGGAAAGTTGTCCGAAATGCGGAAGCCATCATTTCGTAAAAGGGGTTTCGGTAAGAATTCGGGAATTGACGGATCTTGAACGGCCTACCCGTCAAAGGCCCCCGTATATCCATCAAGTGCCGCTCGATTTTATACCGGGTGTTGGAAAAAGGACGATTCAACGGCTGATTGATGAGTTTGGAACGGAAATGGCCATTCTGCATGAAGTGTCATTGGAAGAACTCGGTCAAGTGGTGCCTGGAAAAATCGCCAAAATGATCGATTTGGCAAGGAAAGGGGAATTGAATATTGAAAGGGGTGGAGGCGGAGTGTACGGGAAAGTCGTTGAATGAAAACGGCACTTTAGTTTATCCTGAAAAATTGCACAAAAAAACAAGCTACGAAATTTGACGGGGATCATTTTCGTAGCTTGCTAAAGGGATGTATGTCTCAAGGACATATTTATATCATAGCAAATTGGGGAATTTGCTAGGGGATACATTATTATTATGGCAAGAAGAATCGAATTTTATTCTTCCCAATCCAAACTTTCAAAGAACCGGTATACTTCTTCAAATACAAGTTCACGTTCTTTGTCAACCGTTAAAATGTGACCTGAATTGATGAAGCTTTTTACCGATTTAATGCGCGAATTGACGGAATTGTAAATATAATCCGCGCTTTTGCAATAGTACTCATCATCATGTAAGCCGCGCAAGATGTGAACAGGTTTATCAATTTTATTCAATTTTGCGCTTGTATCATTAATAATGCCTTGCAAATATTCAAGCTTCGGCATTTGATATCTTTTTGCAATAACTTCTGGTTTATCTTCTTCTTCATTATATGTTCCAGTCAGCTTTTTGTAATTAATTGTATAGCTAATGATGCGTTGTTGCAAGCTATCAACACTTTTATCCAATGCTGGTGCGGACATTGTTACAATCGCTTTGATTGGACGTTCTTCGCCAAGGCGCAATGAGAAAATGCCTCCGAGAGAAACACCAGCAACGGCAATTTCTGTATAGCCACGTCTTCGAAGCTCATCATAACCCTCAACTGCACTGTTCCACCATTCAATCGGATCGGTTTGAATGAGGGCTAAAGGATCACCGCCATGGCCTTTATACAAAGGAGCGTGAACCGTATAGTTGCGTTCTGCTAAATAGCGGCCTAAACGTTTCACATCATTTGTGTTGCCTGTAAAGCCATGCAATAATAAGACAGCACGTTTTCCCGCCTCAATCGTAAATGGTTTTGGCGAAATGATTTTCATTCTGAAGAACTACTCCTTTTTAACCGTAATGTGACAGAAAATTTAAAAAGAATTTGAAAATTGTTTGAAAATTTAAGAAAAATACTTGTGTTTTTTTAAGATTTTTGGTATTCAAACTCAACGTTTAACTTTATTATAGATATAGACTTACATAAATACAATTTATTATTTCTATCAAATTGATTCGATTCGGTTATCATTTTTTAAGAAGGGAATTCGCTATGGAAATACAACAATTAGAGTACTTTAAAGTAGTGGCTGAAACGGAACATATGACCCATGCTGCTGAAATGTTAAACATTTCCCAACCCGCCCTGAGCAAATCCATTTCAAATATTGAGCAGGAGATTGGCGTGCCCCTTTTCGATCGTCAAGGGCGGTCCATCATATTGAACCGCTATGGGAAGCTGTTTTTGGAAAGCGTCAATAAGATTTTGGATGAATACAGCAGGGCCAAACAGGAAATCAACGGTCTTGTCATGCCGGGTTACGGTGAAGTGTCATTTGGATTTATTCATACGTTGGGAATGGAAATTGTGCCCGAGTTGATGGCCCATGTCCATGATAAATATCCAAATATTAAGTTTAACTTGACGCAGGCATCTTCGTTGAATTTATTGGAACTTTTGGAAAAAGGGGATATTGATTTATGTTTATCCCAGCGTATTGAGTCAAAAGTGGTTGAAATAGAATGGATTGAATTGTGGAAAGAAGAATTGTTTGTGATTGTCCCCATAAATCATCCTTTGGCAAAAAAAGATTTTATTGAGTTGAAGGAGATTAAAGATGAACCTTTTGTTTCGATCAAAAAAGGGAATGCACTGCGTCACATGGTGGATAAACTATTGAAGGATGTAGGGATTTCCAAAACAAACATCACATTTGAAGGGGAAGATCCGCATACGGTAGCGGGATTTGTCAGCGCAGGCCATGGTGTTTCCATCATTCCATCCATTAAAGGATTATCGGAATATAATGTCAAAAAAATTTCCGTAAAAGAACCAATTTGTGAACGTAAAATTGGGGTATCATGGGTTGCAGGGAGATATATTTCTCCGTCAACGAATCAATTTCGAAATTATTTGGTGGAATATTTCAAAGGAAAATAGAAAAGGTGTAGATGGCGTGGTAGATAAGCAAGATAAATTTGAAGAGTTATTGCTGCGGTTCCAGCATTTACTGACAGTCGAGCAATTGATCCAAGCGAGAGATATTTATCGCCTTGCCCATGAAAAAAATGTGGAAGCTATGATTGAATTGGCCTATCTTTATAAAATTATGGAAGAATATTCCCTCGTGGTATTTTGGCTGCAAAAAGCCGGCAAAGCCGGGAATAGTGAAGCCCTTTATCAGCTTGCAAACTGTTATTATGAAGGGCTTGGGGTGGAAGAAGATGTGAAGATGGCTTTTCAATTATATAAAAAGGCGGCAAAAAAGGGACATCCGGATGCCCAAAATAACTTGGCCGATATGTATTTGAACGGAGAAGGGGTCCCTGTAAATTACAAGGAAGCATTGAAATGGTTCAAAGAGGCTGCAAAACAGAATGTGGTGGAAGCGATGTTTACGCTGGGGATCATGTATGAACAAGGAATCGGAATCAATAAAGATGAAGATAAGGCCTTTCACCATTATTTGAAGTCCGCTCAAGGCGGTTATGAGGATGCCCAGTACCGTATGGGTTCCATCTATTTGGACGGGCTATTGGGTGTGGAGAAAAACATTTCAAAAGCCGTTGAATGGTTTGAGAAAGCGGCTGAATCCCATCATATCGATTCCATTTATAATTTGGGATATTTATATGAGAACGGCATTGGGGTGGAAAGGAATGGAAAGAAAGCGCTTTACTATTATAAGCGGGCTTCATTGCTCGGCGATTATCAGGCAAAGTTGAATATCGCCCATATTTATGAAAATGGAATCGATGTCGAGGTTGATAAGAAGGCTGCCTCCCGTTGGCGGGAATTGGCAAGACAACAAATGGAAAACGAATATGTTCAATAATTCCGCAATTTCCTCCATCCACTTCTTGGAATGCACATTCCCTTGGACAATTCGAGTGGAAGTCTATTGAATTATGAAATTTTTCGACTATTATTCAATAAAATTTGCTAAAGCCGACACAAAAATAGCTAAAAAAAGCGATTATACTTAAAATAGTCAAATTGAATGTATAGGAGTTGTATTGAATGAAAACGGTAACAGTGATTGGTGGAGGAATTACAGGACTTTGCACGATGTACTATTTGCAAAAACAATTGAAAGAAAAAAATGTTCCTGCCCGTTTGGTGCTTTTGGAAAAAAATCCTTACCTTGGCGGCAAAATGCACACAGCGCGGGAAAACGGATTCGTCATGGAAACGGGGGCGGATTCCATTGTAGCCCGTTATCCAAGTGTCCAAGAACTGATAAAAGAACTCGATTTTGAATCGGAAGTTGTTTATAACGAAACGGGGATTTCCTATATCCATACGAACAATGAATTACATGCAATTCCTAAGGAGTCTGTTTTCGGTATTCCGATGACGGTGGAATCATTGAATGCGAGCACATTGATTTCAGAAGAAGGAAAACAACGCTTTTTAAAAGATGAAGAAATTCCGAATACGAAATTTACAAAGGAAAATTCAATCGGAGAATTTTTGGAATACTTTTTGGGAAAAGAAATCGTTGAAAAGCAGATTGCCCCAGTACTTGCCGGCGTTTATTCCGGAGATATTTATAAATTGTCCATCGCTTCCACCCTTCCGTATTTGGTCGATTATAAAAATGAATATGGCAGCCTGATGAAAGGATTGCAAGCGAATCGGGAAAAATTTGAACGGGAAGCAAATAAAAAATTCTTGTCTTTTAAAAACGGTTTAAGCCAATTGATCGACCGATTGGAAGAACTGTTGGATGATGTAGAAATTTATAAAGGCACGGAAACGGTTCAAGTCGAGAAGAAAAATGATCGTTATGAAATCACTTTGGCTAGTGGCGATAAAATGGAATCGGATGTTGTTGTTTTGGCATTGCCTAACAAAGTGATTAAACATCTTTTGAATAATGAAGAATTGGAACCTTATTTCAACCAATTCAAAGATGCATCCGCCATCACAATGTATTTGGGCTTTGATCTGCCGGATTCCGTATTGCCGCAGGATGGCACCGGATTTATCGTTTCCCATAACAGCGATTTGGCATGTAATGCATCCACTTGGACAAGCCGCAAATGGAAACATACGTCCAAAGAAGGGAACCTGTTGGTGCGCGTCTTCTATAAGGAAAGTAATCCACGTTATCAAGAATTGATCAACATGACTGATGAAGAGCTGACAAAAGTGGCATTGAACGATATTAAACTCAGCTTGAATATAGAAGCGCAACCTAGCATTGTGAATATTACGAAATGGATTGAAGCGATGCCGACTTATGATTTGGCCCATCACGAAGCATTGGATCAAGTGTTGGCAAAATTGGATCAGCTCTATCCAAATCTGTTCATTGCAGGATGTTCTTATTTCGGCGTAGGAATCGGCGCATGTATCGATAATGGTAAAGAAACGGCAGAGAAAATTTTCGATATCATTTCGCATTAATTCCGATTAGTTAACTTGACAAAATGAAGAATACCGTTTATGATGTAAGCTATTATATCGGTATTTCAAAATTGAATATTACTTATCGAGAGAAGTGGAGGGAACTGGCCCTGTGAAGCTTCAGCAACCACTAATGAAATTAGTAAGGTGCTAAATCCAGCGGCAATGGCCGAAAGATAAGGTGACTTCAAAAGGAAATGACAAGCCTTCTTTCGCAAGAAGGCTTTTTCTTTTAGTTGAATTAACTGAATATTTAAGAAGTAAAGAAAAGTGAGGGAATTTGGATGGGGCTACTGGAAGCTTTAAGAAATAGAGTGTTGGTTGCAGATGGGGCGATGGGAACCCTTTTATATTCGTACGGACTTGAATACTGCCATGAAGAAATGAATATTGAAAGACCGGACATCATCGAAAAAATTCATAGCGAATACATACAGGCCGGCGCTGATGTGATTCAAACGAATACTTATGGAGCCAATGGAATCAAGCTTGCCCGTTATGGATTGGAGTCCAAAGTGGCGGAAATCAACCAAGGGGCGATTGCTGTAGCGAAGCGTGCAGCAGAAGGCCACAACGTCTTTGTTTTGGGTTCCATCGGCGGAATTCGCGGCGTCCGGAAAGTTGACCACACATTGGAGGAAATTCTGGAAGCTGTCCGTGAACAGGCGGAAGTGTTGATTGACGGACAGTTGGATGGTTTATTGCTTGAAACTTACTATGATTTTGAAGAACTTACGGAAACGTTGAAAATGCTAAGGCTAATGACGGATATGCCTATCATCGCCCAAGTTTCCATGCAGGAACCTGGCGTGTTATTGAACGGCATGAAATTGAATGATGCGTTGAAGCGGCTTGAACAATTGGGGGCAGATGTCGTAGGAGTGAACTGCCGTCTTGGCCCTTATCACACATTACAGGCCTTTGAAGAGGTGGAAATTCCCGAACGGGCCTTTTTATCGGCTTATCCGAACGCATCCCTGTTGGATATCGAGGATGGCCGCGTCGTTTATGAATCGGAAGTGGATTATTTTGCCCGTGCCGCAGTGGAACTTTGCAATGAAGGGGTAAGGCTCATCGGAGGATGCTGCGGAACGACGCCAAAACATATTGAAGCGATGAAAAAGAAACTGGCCCATTTCCAGCCGGTTGAAAAGAAAGTGGCAAAACCCCAAAGGGAAATTGTCATTCAGGAAGCAGAACCGCGGAGTTTCGAGCCGCTTCATGAAAAAGCGAAAAGGGAACGTTCGGTCATTGTCGAGTTGGATACACCAAAGCATCTTGAAATCGACAAATTTATTGAAGGGGCCAAAGCGCTGTACGAGGCCGGGGCAGACCTTATCATGATGGCCGACAATTCCTTGGCTTCCCCAAGAGTCAGCAACTTGGCGATGGGGGCCATCTTAAAATTGCAATACGGAATCCGCACAATGCCCCATATTACATGCCGGGACCGGAATTTGATCGGGTTGCAATCCCATTTGTTGGGGTTAAGCGCCCTTGGTCTCCATGATGTATTAGCCGTTACAGGAGACCCGACAAAAGTGGGGGATTTTCCGGGCGCCACAAGCGTTTATGATGTTTCATCCATGGAATTGATCTCCCTCATCAAACAATTGAACGAAGGGATTTCTTTCTCCGGAAAAGCCCTTAAAAAGAAAGCCAACTTCTCTGTAGCGGCCGCTTTCAATCCGAATGTAAGGGTGATTGATCGCGCGGTAAGCCGCCTTGAGAAAAAAATCGAACATGGTGCGGATTACTTCATTTCCCAGCCGGTATACTCCAAGGAAAAAATCGTGGAAGTATATGAAGCGACGAAACATTTGGAAACACCGATTTATATCGGAATCATGCCGCTCACAAGCTTTAAAAATGCGGAGTTCTTGCATCATGAAGTGCCAGGAATCAAATTGTCCGATGATGTGTTGGAAAGAATGAAACAAGTGAGCGGAAATAAAGAAGAAGAAACAAGAGTGGGTCTTGAAATTGCGAAAGAGTTGTTAGATACGGCAACAAAATACTTTAACGGAATCTATTTGATCACGCCGTTTATGCGATACGATATAACATCACAACTATTGCAATATATCCAACAACTTGATGAGCAGAACAAAGGAGTTATAGCAAATGGTTAACCATCCAATCGAAGAACAGTTGCAGAAACGAATTTTGATCATTGACGGGGCAATGGGTACAATGCTCCAGCAGGAAAATTTGTCAGCGGAAGATTTCGGTGGCGAACAATATGAAGGATGCAATGAACATCTTGTCTTGACAAGACCGGATGTGATTTCAAAAATCCACCGTGCCTACTTGGAGGCGGGGGCGGACATCATTTCGACCGATACTTTTGGGGGAACGCCCCTTGTTTTGAACGAATACGGCTTAGGGCACAAAGCTTATGAAATCAATAAAAGGGCAGTGGAACTTGCAAAGGCGGAAGCGGAAAAATATTCAACCAGTGATTGGCCTCGATTTGTGGCAGGATCCATGGGTCCGACAACGAAAACATTGTCTGTCACAGGCGGCGTGACATTCGATGAACTAGCGGAAAACTTTTATATTCAAGCCAAAGCCTTAATTGACGGCGGAGCGGACCTGCTTTTGCTTGAAACAAGCCAGGATATGCTGAATGTAAAAGCGGCAACCCTTGGCATCAAGCGGGCTTTTGAAGAAACGGGAAAAGAGCTTCCGGTCATGGTTTCCGCAACAATTGAACCGATGGGAACAACATTGGCCGGTCAGTCCATTGAAGCTTTCTATATTTCCATTGAGCATATACATCCAATTTCCATTGGTCTGAACTGTGCGACAGGACCGGAGTTTATGACGGACCATATCCGCTCCTTATCCGAATTGTCCACAAGTTATATCAGCTGTTATCCGAACGCCGGATTGCCGGATGAAGAAGGGCACTATCACGAAACACCGGAATCGTTATCGACCAAATTGAAAGGATTTGCTGAAAAAGGCTGGCTAAACATTGTCGGAGGATGCTGCGGAACGACTCCTGCCCACATTAAAGCCATTCGTGAAGCGATCAAAGATTACAAACCGCGTCCGAAGAAGGAAAAATCCCACGGACATGCAGTATCCGGCATTGAACCGCTTGTTTATGATGATTCCATGCGTCCGTTGTTTATTGGTGAAAGAACGAACGTCATCGGTTCCCGCAAATTTAAGCAATTAATCATTGAAGGAAAATACGAGGAAGCGGCGGAAATCGCCCGTGCCCAAGTGAAAAACGGGGCGCATGTCATCGATATTTGTTTGGCAAATCCTGACCGGGATGAGCTTGAGGATATGCGCAAGTTTATGCAAGAAGTTGTGAAGAAAGTGAAAGTGCCTTTGGTGATTGACTCAACGGATGAGCGCGTCATCGAGGAGGCGTTGAAATATTCCCAAGGAAAGGCCATCATCAATTCTATTAATCTGGAGGATGGTGAAGAGCGTTTCGACAAAGTGCTCCCGATTGTAAAAAAATACGGGGCTTCCGTTGTGGTTGGAACAATCGACGAAGAAGGAATGGCCGTTACGCGCGAAAGAAAATTGGCCATTGCGGAACGCTCGTACAAAATCTTGACGGAAAAATGGGGCTTGGCACCGGAAGATATCATTTTTGACCCATTGGTGTTCCCAGTAGGTACGGGGGATGAACAATACATTGGCGCCGCGGAGGAAACGATTGAAGGAATCCGTTTAATTAAGCGGAAATTCCCGAGAGCTTTGACGGTGCTTGGCATCAGCAACGTTTCCTTTGGTCTTCCACCTGTGGGACGGGAAGTGTTGAATGCGGTATTTTTATATCACTGCACGCAAGCGGGGCTGGATTATGCCATCGTCAATACGGAAAAATTGGAGCGTTACGCTTCGTTGCCGGAAGAAGAAATTCAACTTGCCAATGATTTGATTTTCAATACGAACGATGAAACCTTGGCGAAATTTACGGCCTTTTACCGGGATAAAAAGAAAGAGGAGAAAAAGGTCGAGCTTCCTGCGACGGTGGAGGAACGTTTGAAATATTACATCGTCGAAGGAACAAAAGAAGGATTAATTGAAGATTTGGAGGAAGCAAGAAAAATCTTTGATACGCCACTCGATATTATAAACGGGCCGCTTATGGACGGCATGGCGGAAGTCGGCCGCTTATTCAACGATAACCAATTAATCGTGGCGGAAGTATTGCAAAGTGCCGGCGTCATGAAGGCAGCCGTTGCACACCTGGAACAGTATATGGAGAAAGTGGAGGACAGCGCCGGAAAAGGGAAAGTCATTTTGGCTACGGTAAAAGGCGACGTTCACGATATCGGGAAAAACTTAGTGGATATAATTTTGAGCAACAATGGTTATCAAGTCATTGATTTAGGGATCAAAGTAACCCCTGCGGAATTGATTGAAGCCATCCGCAAAGAAAAACCGGATATCGTCGGCTTATCTGGACTACTAGTGAAGTCGGCACAGCAAATGGTGTTGACGGCACAAGACTTTAAAGCGGCCGGCATTGATGTACCGATTCTTGTTGGGGGAGCCGCTTTGACGAAACGCTTTACGGAAACGAAAATCGCCGCGGAATACGATGGACCGGTGATTTACGCAAAAGACGCGATGCAAGGGTTGGAACATGCCAACCGTTTGATGGATTCAAACGAACGGGAAGCCTTCCTGCAAGAAATTCGGGAATCCCGTGAAAAACGGTTAGAAGCGGATGCGAAACGGGCAAACCGGCCGAAAAAAGAAGCGCCGAAAAAGCAAGCCAGAACGGTGGAAGATGCGCCGGTGTTCGTACCAAAAGATTTGAAAGTGCATATTAAGAAAAATTATTCGGTTCAACATTTGCTGCCATATGTCAATATGCGCACATTGCTCGGCCATCATTTGGGCTTGAAAGGCAATGTGGAGAAATTGCTGGCAGAGAAAGACGCGCGGGCGGTGGAATTATACAATTTGGTGATGGACATTTTAAATTCCGGAGTCTTGAAGCCTTCAGGCATGTATCAATTCTTCCCTGCCCAAAGTGATGGGGACGATGTGATCATTTACAGCCCGGATGATATGAAAACTGAAATTGAGCGATTTCATTTCCCACGGCAACAAGTAGAACCATATTTATGTCTTGCCGATTACTTGAAATCTGTTGATAGCGGAGAAATGGATTATGTGGCGCTCATGGTGGTTACTGCCGGCCATGGTGCAAAAGAAAAGGCGGAACGATTAAAAGAAGAAGGAAAATTCTTGGAAAGCCATGCGCTCCTTTCCACAGCATTGGAGCTTGCGGAAGGATTTGCAGAACGATTGCACCAGGAAATCCGAGACGATTGGGGATTCCCGGATCCGACAGACTTTACGATGAAGGAACGTTTTGCCGCCAAGTATCAAGGTCAGCGATTCTCCTTTGGTTACCCGGCTTGTCCGAATTTGGAGGATCAGGAGAAGCTGTTTAAATTGTTGAAACCGGAGCAAATTGGCGTACATTTGACGGAAGGTTACATGATGGAGCCGGAAGCAAGCGTTTCGGCCATCGTCTTTGCCCACCCAAGCGCGAGATATTTCAACGTATGACAATGAGCATCCCCTGGGAAAGGGGATGTTTTTTATTAAGATTAAGCTATCGCCTGATTTTGTGAACATAACGACATCTCCCGTTTTTAATGACAGGTTTTGTGTCCGTATCAACAGAAATTGTGACAATCGCCCCGATTTTTGTGTCCATATCATCAGGTTGCTTTTTATCAACAAAATATTTCTGAACCGTATCAAGGAGGGAGATTGGATGATTCGGCCAATGACGGCGGAAGATCTTGAAAGTGTATCAGCCATCTACAACGAAGCCATTTTGAATACGACATCCCTTTATCGCACACATCCGGAGACGTTGGAAGAAAGAAAGCAATGGTTTATAGAAAATGAAAAGGAACATAATCCGATGTTTGTCTATGAAGAGGATGGGGAAGTGGCGGGTTTTGCCACATTCAAACGATTTTATCCCAATGAAGGCTATAAATATTCCATGGAACATTCCGTTTATGTTTCATCCAAACACCAAGGAAAAGGAATCGGAAAAAAGCTTTTGCAAACAATCATTGAAGAAGCAAAGAAACGGAATGTGAGAACACTGGTGGCTGTCATCGATTCGGAAAATATCGCAAGTATCAAGCTGCACGAACAGTTCGGTTTTCACCTGGCCGGCCGATTAAAAAATATCGGCTACAAATTCGGGAAATGGTTGGACATTGAATATTATCAATTGCATTTTTATTGAATGAAAAAGGGATCCATCTCAAAGAATAACAGGGATGGATCCTTTTTATATGACATTTGTAATGTGGAAAAGGTGATATTTGATTCTATTGGTCCGTGACAATCCATTGTACGATGAGAATACTAATTTATAGGAATAGGTGAACCTATGTCGATGACTAATGCTGAAAAGACGAAAAAATTACGTAAAGATGTTGCACCCTTTGCCAAATCGGAAAGGAAAAAAAGTATCCTTCAAATGATGGATACCCTCATTCCCCTCCTCATCATTTGGGGAATCGGATATTATTTTGCGAGTACCAATCCGTGGATAGGCGTCCTTTGTGGCGTGCTTGCTTCCGGATTTGTCGTGCGCACATTCATTATTTTTCATGATTGCACCCATGGATCCTTTTTCAAGAGCAAAAAGGCCAATGATTTTGTAGGAAACATTACTGGAATCCTCACTTCCTTCCCTTATGCGAAATGGAGAAGGGAGCATTTGATTCACCATGCCACAAGCGGCAATTTGGATAAACGCGGCATCGGTGATATTGATATGTTGACGACGGATGAATATTTGGCCCTTTCAAAAACCAAAAGATTTTTCTACCGTTTATACCGTAATCCTTTTGTGATGTTCGGGTTGGGGCCATTGTATTTAGTGCTGGTTTTAAATCGTTTCAACCGGAAAGATGCGAAGAAGAAAGAGCGCATGAACACGTATTTCACCAATATTATGGTGGCGCTATTAATCACAGCCCTGATTTTGGCCTTTGGCTGGAAAGCGGTACTTCTAGTTCATGGAGTGACGATGTTTATTGCGGGATCCCTTGGCATTTGGCTGTTTTATATCCAACATACGTATGAAGATTCATATTTCGAATACGATCCGGAGTGGGATTATGTAAAGGCGGCCGTGGAGGGAAGTTCTTTTTATAAATTGCCGAAAGTGCTGCAATGGATTACAGGGAATATCGGTTACCATCATGTGCACCATTTGGCGCCGAGGGTACCAAATTATTATTTGGAAGCGGCCCATAATTCCGTGCCTCCTCTTCAAAAGGCGACAACGATAACGATTAAAACAAGTATCGAATCGATTCGTTATAAATTGTACGATCCGGAGAAGAAAAGGTTTGTCACTTTTAAAGAAGTGGAAAAATTATATTCCGGAAAAGTAAAGTCGGTTGAAGTCTAAAGGAAGAGTCCCAAAAGTATAGCCTGCTTTTGGGACTTTCGTGTTTTCACAATGTATAATGAAAAGAAAAAGGTTGCGAGGAAAACGATGAAGCGCTGGTACATGATTTTACCGAGAAGCAAGTGGATTAGCATTTATATATGGATCATCTTTTGTATTCTCCCTTTTTACTTCCTTGTTGTACGGACATTATCCCAAGTGCAAATATTTTTCGGGGTTGTTTTGATTTTGCTTTATTTTTTATCTTACTATTTTTCTGTCCATTCCAAAAACGGGGTTGTCTATATGTGGGTCAGTTTCGGAATGGCGCTGAATATTTTGATGACGTTATTTTACGGGTATGTGTATTTATCCATCTTCACCTCTTTCTTCATTGGTAATATCAAAAGCACGGTCGGTTTTTATATCATGTACGGCTTGCATATTGGATTTACGATTCTTTCCATCGTCGCCGGTTATTTCATTGAATTGGAATCATTCCTCCACCAGACGACATTTATCATCATCACCGTAGTGGGTGTTGTCATTTTGCCGATCGCCATCTATAGCAGGAACAAGCAGGAAAATCTGGAAGGTGAATTGGAAAGTGCAAAAGAGCGGATTGCGGAACTGATTATCCACGAAGAACGGCAGCGTATTGCCAGGGATTTGCATGATACGCTGGGACAAAAGCTCTCCATGATCGGTTTAAAGAGCGATTTGGCGAGCCGGCTTGTGGAAAAAAAT
This sequence comes from Ureibacillus sp. FSL W7-1570, assembly GCF_038593265.1. Lineage (GTDB taxonomy): Bacteria > Bacillota > Bacilli > Bacillales_A > Planococcaceae > Ureibacillus > Ureibacillus suwonensis. The sequence continues at coordinate 2,000,918 of NZ_CP151979.1, read as the reverse complement.
CCGAAAGCGGCGATCAAAGAAATTCAAGAAATCCGGCACACGGCAAGAATCGCATTAAAAGAAGTGCGGGAACTCGTTTCGAATATGAAAGCTGTCAAGTTGAGCGAGGAATGCAAGCGGGTGGAGGAAATGTTGCAAGCTGCCGGGATTCACTATCAGTTGATCGGGGATATTCATAAATTAAAAATCCCCGTTTTAGTGGAAAATGTACTAAGTATGTGTTTAAAAGAAGCGGTGACCAACATTGTGAAGCATAGCGGTGCAAAGAACTGCACCGTTGAAATTCAACAGGATAAAAATGAAGTGATGCTGTTGATCCAAGATGATGGAAAAGGATTAAATGAAAACGCCGGGTTTGAAGGGAATGGATTAAAAGGGATGCGTGAACGATTGGAATTTATCAATGGAACAGTGACGATTGAAAATAATCCTGGAGTGAAATTGAAGATTACGATACCCCTCACCATTACCCACCAGGAAGGAAGTGCAATATGATAAGAATTGTGATTGCGGAAGATCAAGGGATGTTGCTTGGCGCATTGAGTTCACTGCTAAACATGGAAGACGATATGGAAGTAGTGGGACTTGCCAAAAACGGGGAAGAAGCGGTGCGGCTTGTCGACGAATTGAAACCGGATATTTGCATTATGGATATTGAAATGCCGGTGAAAACAGGGCTTGATGCTGCGGAAGAGTTGAATGGGAAAACCGATTGCAAAATTATCATTTTAACGACCTTTGCAAGACCCGGTTATTTTGACCGGGCAAGAAAAGCCGGAGTGAGAGGTTATTTGTTGAAGGACAGCCCGATTGAAGAGCTCGTGAACGCTATACGGGTGATTATGGAAGGAAGACGGATCTATGCACCGGAATTGGTGGATATCGTCTATGATGAAGAAAGCGAAAATCCATTGACCGAACGGGAAAGTCAAGTGTTGGAGCTTGTGGCGGAAGGAAAAACCACAAAGGAGATCGCTGCGGAGTTATATTTATCCACAGGTACCGTAAGAAATTACATCTCCACCATTTTGGATAAGCTGGGCGTCGGCAATCGTATCGAAGCCATTTCCCGCTTTAAAGAAAAAGGGTGGAATAAATAAAAAAGAGAGGACATAACAAGCGTTTAAGCCGATGTTATGTCCTTTTATTTTCATTATTTATTTTTTTTCGTAAGGTATCCCAATGCAAAGGCGGCAGCCATTAAGCCGATGACTGTATTCGTCTTTTTATTAAACACTTGTTTTGTGACAAGGTTTATGTTTTGAGGACGTTCAGCAAGTCGGCGCATGAAGTATCCGTACCAGTCACTGCCGAAGGGAACATAAGTACAGAAATTATAGCCTTCTTTAGCCAATTCCAATTGCATATCTTTGCGGAAACCATAAAGCATTTGGAATTCAAACCGGTCATTAGGAATATTGTGATCTTTCACGAATTGTTTGACGTGATTGATTACATTATGATCGTGTGTCGCGATGGACGTAAATTTGCAATTCAATAAGGAGTATTCAATGATTTCAATAAAGTTCAAATCAATATCGCTTTTATCTTGATAAGCAACGCTTGGCGATTCTTTATAAGCGCCTTTTACGATGCGAAGGCGGTAATCTTTATATTTTTCCGCATTTTCTTTCGCATTGAAGAAATAAGCTTGGATAACCGTACCGACATTATCGTAAGTTTCGGACACTTTTTCCATCAATTCAAATGTAGGCTGCAACAAATCGTAAGTTTCCTGGTCAAAGTTTACGTGCATATTATATTTATGGGCAGTTCCTACAATTTCCATCACATTATCGTAACAGAAGTCAAAGTCAATTTTTAAACCTAATTGGGAAGGTTTGATTGAAATATGGGCATCGACACCGCTTTCATGAAGCGCTTCAATTGTTTCGATAATGTAATCTTTCGCTTTGATTGCTTCTGACCGATCGTTTACAAATTCACCGAGGACATCCACTGTACATGAAATACCGTGTTTGTTCAGTTCTTTGATACTTTCGATAACTTCAGGGATATTTGTACCAGCAACAACACTTTGAGCTCCGAGTTTTAAACCATATTTTTGTGCTGCCTTATTCAAAAGTTGATTTTCTGATAGTGCGATGAAAAAGTCACGTAATACTGGCATAAACGATCTCCTCTTTTCCTGATAAGATATACAAAAATATTATAGCATAGAAGATTTTGAAGCTTTAGAATACATAATTCGCTAATTATTGTTTTTTTGTGAAAATTGCAATTGCTCATCAAATAATGTCGATACAATATTCCCTACCGTTATTATATTTCCCGAAGAAGTGGAAATTAATCCATATAATAATGGACGTTTTTCCTGCATCTGAAGGACCGGCAATTGTGGCGATTTTGCCGACGTAGAAAATGACCGGCACCTTCTTCTGATATAAGCGAACCATTTTTTCTGACAAACATATTTCAGAATGAATTATTGCGTTTGTCATCACAATCTCCTATCCTAAATAAGTATAATTGAGTCTTAAGCCAGAAAAAAGTGAAAATAATAAATTTTTATCAAAAGTGAAGAAAAGAAAACGGTGTGCCATTCATTTGTTTGTTTTTTGAATGTGAGATTTGTATGATAATTTTGCCGAAAACTTCGAATAGAAAATTGGAATAGTGTATACTAAAATTAACGAATAATGGAAGAAGGGATCTTGAATGAAAGAAATGTATCAAGACGATTCATTAACTTTGCACACGGATTTATATCAAATCAATATGGTGGAATGTTATTGGGCTGACGGTATTCATAATCGCAAAGCCGTTTTTGAAATTTTCTTCAGAAAACTTCCTTTCGGGAACGGGTTTGCCATCTTTGCGGGACTTGAACGGATTATCGACTACTTAAAAAATTTCCGCTTTAGTGAAACGGACTTGGCCTATTTAAAAGAGTTGGGTTATGATGATGAATTTCTTGATTACTTAAAATCTTTACGTTTTACCGGTTCCTTGCATTCGGTCGTGGAAGGGGAAGTCGTTTTTGCGAATGAACCGTTGCTTCGTATTGAAGCACCGTTGGCAGAAGCGCAACTTATCGAAACAGCCCTATTAAATATTGTCAATTTTCAAACTTTGATCGCCACTAAAGCAAGCCGGATTAAGCAGATTATCAAAGAGGAAGCGGCTGCGGAATTTGGTTCCCGCCGGGCGCAAGAATTGGATGCCGCCATTTGGGGAGCACGGGCTGCCATTATTGGCGGTTTTGATTCCACTTCCAACGTCCGGGCAGGAAAAATATTCAATATCCCGGTGTCCGGTACACATGCCCACGCTTTTGTACAAGCTTACAAAGATGAATATGAAGCTTTTAAAGCCTATGCAAGAAGACACAAAGATTGCGTGTTCCTGGTCGACACATATAATACATTGAAATCAGGCGTTCCCAATGCTATCCGCGTAGCCAAAGAATTGGGAGATCAAATCAATTTTATCGGAATCCGCTTGGACAGCGGGGATATCGCCTTTTTATCAAAAGAAGCACGACGCATGTTGGATGAAGCTGGGTTCACCAATGCGAAAATCATTGCATCCAATAATTTGGATGAATACACGATTTTAAACCTGAAAGCACAAGGCGCCAAAGTGGATTCTTGGGGAATTGGTACAAAGCTCATCACGGCTTATGATCAACCTGCATTGGGCGCCGTTTATAAAATGGTGGCGATTGAAAATGAACATGGTGAAATGGAAGATACATTGAAGATTACTTCCAATGCAGAAAAAGTGACGACACCAGGTTTAAAAAGAGTGTTCCGCATTATCAACAAAGAAAATGGAAAAGCGGAAGGGGACTACATTACATTGGCGGATGAGAACCCGCAGGAAGAAAAACGTTTAAAAATGTTCCATCCTGTGCATACCTTTATCTCAAAATTTGTGACTAACTTCGAAGCGAAAGAATTACATAAAAAAATCATAGATGAAGGTAAAATCGTGTATGAAAGCCCATCTGTTCTGGAAATGCGCGAATATGCAAAGGAAAGTTTGGAATTGTTATGGGATGAATATAAACGCTCATTGAATCCTGAAGAATATCCTGTGGACCTCAGCCAAAAATGTTGGGATAACAAAATGAAAAAAATTCAAGAAATCCGTGATGCAGTCGAAAATTTGGAATAGTTTAGGGGGGGCTTCATTTGGAAAGTTTACAAAAACAGATTATTGAAGAGTTGCACGTCTTGCCCGAAATTGACCCTGCAGAAGAGGTGCGGAAATCCGTCGAATTTTTAAAGGAATATGCAAAGAAACATCCTTTTATAAAAGGGTTTGTCATTGCCATCAGCGGAGGGCAGGATTCCACACTGGTCGGAAAGTTGACGCAAATGGCCGTCGATGAATTAAATGAAGAAGCCGGTGAACAGAAATATTCCTGTTACGCAGTCCGTCTTCCGTATGGGGAACAAAAGGATGAACAAGATGCGCAGGATGCCATCCAATTTATTCAGCCGACAAAAGTCATTACGGTAAACATTAAAAAGGCCGTGGATGCAAGTGTCGAAGCCTTGCGGGAAGCGGGGATCGTGTTGAGCGATTACGCGAAAGGAAATGAAAAAGCCCGCGAACGGATGAAAGTGCAATATTCCATCGCTTTAATGACCAACTCTGTCGTTGTCGGAACGGATCATGCGGCGGAAGCGGTGACGGGATTTTACACGAAATACGGCGATGGAGGCGTCGATTTGGTGCCGATTTTCCGATTAAATAAGCGGCAAGGAAAGCAGCTGCTTCAATATTTAGGCTGCCCTGAACATTTATACAAAAAAACGCCTACCGCAGACTTGGAAGATGATCGGCCTCAACTGCCGGATGAAGCGGCTTTAGGGGTATCTTATGAAATGATTGACGATTATTTGGAAGGAAAAACTGTGCCGGAGGAAGCAAGAAAAACAATCGAAGGCCACTATTTACGCTCGCAGCATAAACGCCATTTGCCGATCACCATCTTTGATGATTTTTGGAAGTAAGGGCGGATAGGCAAAAAACTGTTGATCTGTGTCTCCCATCTGGACGATTAAGGTGGGAGACAATTTTTTATAAAAACCCGCATACCATGAAACAACGAAGGTTTTCTTGCGATCAATTGAAAGAAAATTCAGTATTATTTGATGGTGGAAAGATTGAAGTTTATTGTTATGTACCGATATTAATAGAAATAAATAGTATAGACAGGAAGCGGAGGTGAGTGTCATTTGAGAACTTCTCGCGTTCAATCGGTTGTGAATAGCACTTACACAAAACGTTATTTGCATTCCAGTCATGATCAAGTGTTCAAAATGATGAACGACGGTGGCGGACGGCATTTTTTCTCGAAAAATCCGAGGGAACAGCAAAAAAATAAAAGGAATAATACGGAGCAAAACCGTTCATCGAATGCAATTTTAAACCGCAACACCAAAAGAATGGTCATTATTGGGCAACCACTTGATAGTGAAACGGTTGAAAAAATGCGCAACCGTTTAATGCAACATCAAATGAACATCCAAAAAGCAAGAAATAAGGAAGCTCTCATTAGCACTTACCGTAAATCCATTTGATATCGCCTTATAAACTGTTAATTCGGTGAAATTGGCAATTCCTGAATCGGCCGTGTTCAAAGAGTGGGGTGGATATAGAATTGAATAGGGAATTTGATAATATGGAGGGCGAAGTGGCAACACTTCGCTTTTCTTTTTCGTTTAATTTTTCGGATAAAGGTGGAAAATATACTAATGGTATATAATTTCCTTTTTCGAATTGCAATTAGTTGTTTTTTATCCAGTTTTTATTTTATGCTTGAATTAAATTATTTTTCGTAAATTCTGACTTTTTCCCGAGTTTCAGGAGGATACTTTATGCACAAAAAAATCGAAAAAATTATCAGTAATATAGAGAAAGTAATGATAGGAAAACGGGAAGTGGCTGAACTTAGCATAATCGCCTTGCTTGCCGGTGGACATGTATTGCTTGAAGATGTGCCGGGAGTCGGAAAAACCATGATGGTACGTTCCCTTGCGAAATCCGTGAGCGCGGAATTTAAGCGGATTCAATTTACTCCTGACTTGTTGCCTTCTGATGTCATCGGAGTTTCCATCTATAATCCGAAAACCATGCAGTTTGAATTCAGACCCGGCCCCATCGTAGGAAATATTATTTTAGCTGATGAAATTAACCGTACATCCCCTAAAACCCAATCCGCTTTACTGGAATGTATGGAAGAATCGTCAGTGAGCATCGATGGGGAAGTCATTCAGTTGCCAAAACCTTTTTTTGTCATGGCCACGCAAAACCCGATTGAATACGAAGGAACTTTTCCATTGCCGGAAGCCCAATTGGATCGGTTTTTAATGAAAATCCGCATGGGTTATCCGACAACACTGGAGGAAATCGAAATCTTAAGACGCGCTGAAAATAAAGTGCCCATTCAAACTTTGGAACCGGTGATCACCATCGGGGAATTATTGGAATTGCAAGAAGAAGTGAAAAATGTTTACGTGGATGATTCCGTAAAAGGATATATCGTGCAACTAGCACGGGCGACCAGAACCGATGAAAATGTATATTTGGGGGTCAGCCCCCGGGGAACGATTGCATTGATGAGGGCATCCCAAGCCTATGCCAAAATGCTTGACCGGGATTTCGTAAAACCTGATGATGTCCAATATTTGGCGCCTTTTGTCTTCGGTCATCGGATCATTTTAAAACCGGAGGCGCGCTATGAAGGTGTGACGGTGGAGGATATCATCAACAATATCATTGCCGAGTCCGTCATCCCTATTAAAAGGTTTGCAGAAAGATGAGCATGTGGAAAGGAATAATCAGCAAGTTTGGCCGCTTTGTCGTCAATGTTTTATTGATTGTCGTTACATTCAGTTATGCGATGTTTCAAGGGGGATTTGTCAGCTGGTTTCTGTTTTACACGTTGATTCCTTTTTTGCTCTACTCTTTGCTTCTTCATTTTGTCCCCCTCCGCATTGAGGAAGTCCGGAGGGAGATTCAGCCGGCAAGACTTGAAAGAGGCGATATAGCGTCCGTGACGGTGCATTTTATTAATAAGACTTGGTTTCCATTAGCGTTTCTGACAATCAGGGAGATTGGACTGGACGATGATATGGTTGAAAAAATGAAGGGAAGTTCCAATGTATTTTTTGTCGGTTTGAAAAGGAATTTTTCTTGGACGTATGAAATACCTGATTTGGAACGGGGTGTCATTGAATTTTCCGCATTGCAATTCACCTTCACCGATCTTTTTGGATGGACTGTCAGACATAAATTTGCCGTTCAAAAACAAAAGGTGATGGTTTATCCAAAAATCACAAAGATGAAATACCGTGAAATGCGGAGGCAGTTTGATCAGGGAGTAGTATTGGCTCCTTTCGCTTTTATGAAAGATACTTCCATGGCAACGGGTGTCAGGGATTATCAAGCGGGAGATCGATTTTCATGGATTCATTGGAAATCCTTTGCGAAGGATGAAACATTGAGGACGAAAGATTTTGAAGTGCGGCACAGCCAGGAAGTATTGCTTGTTCTGGATGCTACAGTGAAAAGCCATTTTGAAGAGTCCCTTGAATTGGCGGCTTCTGTTTTGCAAACGATTGTTGATCATCAAGGAGATGTGTCGTTTTTCATTGCGGGAGAGGAACAAACATTTTATTCCCATTTGAAACGGGGACAACTGGAGCGGATCATGCGGCAATTGGCGATGGTGAAAGCAAGCGATTCAAAAAATATCGAGCTTCTTTTGACGAAGGAAGGCAAGACACTCGATTCCTTTATTCTTCTATTTACGGGGGAATTGAGCGATTCATTAAGAAGTTTCTTTAAAAATCATGGGAGAAAGACAAAGGGCATCATCTGTTTTGTGGTTGCATCCAAGCAGGAAGAGCAGCTGCGAATGAAAGGGGACTATTACAACGTAAAAATTGTGCCGATTACAAAACCGATGTTCAGCGAAGTGTTCACGGAGGTGTTAAAACCGTGAAAAATGAAGTTTTCAATAAATTCGAGCTCGCATTATATGACATTATGATTTTTTTGATATTGCGGGAATGGCTTTTGCCGATCATGATGTTGACGGGTATGGGGTATGTGGAATTGATTTTGTTGTTCATCATATTGTGCCTTTTGTTCAGTCTGTTCCGCATCCCTTTTTTTATATCGTGGGTTGTAAAAATATGCTATATTTCATGGTTTATCGTTTATGTGTACAGCGATTTTTCCTTGTTCTCATCGGAAGGTATCCAGTTTCTGTTCAATGAACTGTATTATAATGTTTCATTGATTCTGCAAGGAAGTTTCTTTTATATCACAAACGCTTTCCAATCGGTTTTATTTTTCCTGCTTATGTGGATGCTCGTCTATATCGTGCATTATTGGTTGACGGTAAGATTGAACATCTTCTATTTCCTTGTGTTGACGGTGATTTTCATTGGAATCTTGGACACGTTCACCAATTATGATGGTACGGTTGCCATTGTTGAAGTGCTGCTGATTGGATTGCTGATGCTTGTATTTTTGTATATTAAAAAACTGATGTTGCAATCTGGCGCTTCATTTAATTGGCATCAGTATTTTAAGCTGGCATTGCCGGTCCTGTTGATGATCGGGGTTGTCGGGGCGGTGGCGATCCTGTTGCCAAAAGCGGCTCCCCAATGGCCTGATCCGGTTCCGTATATAAAATCCGCAGCAAACCAGGGCGGACGCATATTTGGAGAGCCGGTGAAAAAAGTCGGTTACGATGAAGATGATTCGGCGCTGGGGGGTTCCTTTGTAGGGGATGACACGGTCGTTTTCATTGCGCAAGCGGCAACGAAACAGTATTGGCGGGTGGAAACGAAAGATTTCTATACGTCAAAAGGTTGGGAGTCTTCGGGCGATACCATTTTATTGCAACAAATCTCTTATGGACAACCTATCAATCATTCATTGCCGGTAGGTCCTGAAGGCGAGGAGCAATTTGCCCATATTGAACCGAAGTATCCTTACGATTTTGTTATTCAACCATACGGACTTGTTTCCATCAATGTCTCCGGTGATATGGCAGATCAAGTGAATATGGCAATGAATTTAGAAACGGAAAAAATCGCCACCGATTACACGGGGGAGTATATGTATCATATTAAATACAGCACGCCGGAGTATTTATACAGCGATTTGACTTCGACAATCCAACAACCGATCGATATAAGTATTCGGGAAAAATATTTGCAGCTGCCTGATTCCCTTCCGCAAAGAGTCATTGATTTGGCAAGGGAGATCGTGAAGGACAAAGGCAATGATTATGAAAAGGCGCGGGCCATCGAAAGTTATTTTGCAACGAATGGCTTCCGGTATGAAACGGAAGGGGTGCCTGTTCCTGAAGAAGACCAGGACTACGTTGATCAGTTTTTATTTGAAACCAAATATGGCTACTGTGACAATTTTTCATCGGCAATGGTTGTGATGCTGCGGGCCGTGGGGATTCCCGCGAGATGGGTAAAAGGATTTGCCGGTGGAGAAATGGTGTCCAGTGATGGAGAGCTGAAAACTTTCGAAATTACAAATAACGATGCCCATTCCTGGGTGGAAGCCTATATCCCTAAAGTAGGCTGGGTTCCTTTTGAACCGACGATCGGCTTTTCAACAAACCGCAACATTGAATATGATTTTGAAACCGATGCATATCAGGATGAAATGCTGACAGTCGATGATGACACAAAACCGGAAAACCAACGGGATCAAGATGAAACGATGAAACAGGGGAACGGCATTTTTGCAGGGTTATTGGATTTCATCAAAAATCTCCGCTTTTTATTGTACTATGCCTTGATCGGTCTGCCTGTTGCAGGCATCATCCTGTTCTTTTCCCGCAAGTTATGGATGCCGAAATGGTATAGCCGATGGTTAAAAAATCAAAATATTAATGAAACAAACTTTGAAAAGATTTATATGAGACTGTTAAAAATGTTAGAATTAAAAGGGCTGAAAAGGAAGGAAGGACAAACGCTGCAATCTTTTGCAACAGAAGCGGACGAAGCATTTGATTCCCCATATATGTCGCAGATTACGGCCGCATATGAAAATTATCTTTACGGGAATAAAACAAAAATCGATTATATAAAAGTGAAAGAAAGTTTGGAAAATTTAATCAATCGTACTAGCGGTTGATTTTAAATGGGAGTCAGAGTAAAATTTAAAAAATTATAAGGCAGAAAATATAGAAGAGGTGTAAAACGTGACGACTCAATTAAAAGAGCAAGAAAAAATCGTTGTTCTCGACTTCGGAAGCCAATACAATCAATTGATCACGCGCCGAATTCGTGAATTTGGAGTATTTTCCGAACTACAACCCCATACAATTTCTGCGCAGGAAATCAAAGAAATGAACGCTGTGGGAATCATCTTCTCAGGCGGTCCGAATTCCGTGTATGATGAAAATGCGTTTAAAGTGGATGAAGAAATTTTTAATTTAGGTTTACCTATTTTAGGGATTTGCTATGGAATGCAATTGATTGCCCATACCCTTGGCGGGAAAGTGGAAAGTGCGGAAACCCGCGAATATGGTAAAGCGGAAATTGAAATTACAAAAGACAACCAATTGTTTGCAGACCTTCCAAAACAACAAGTGGTTTGGATGAGCCATGGCGACTTGGTGACTCAATTGCCTGAAGGTTTTGAAACAATCGCGACAAGCCCAAGCTGCCCAATTACGGCAATGGAAAATACGGAACGCAAAATCTACGGCGTTCAATTCCATCCTGAAGTACGCCATTCTGTTCATGGTAATGATATTTTGCGCCACTTTGTATTCAATATTTGCGGTGCAAAAGGCGACTGGACAATGGAAAACTTCATTGAACTGGAAGTGAAAAAAATCCGTGAACAAGTGGGAGATAAAAAAGTATTATGTGCTCTTTCAGGAGGGGTCGATTCTTCCGTTGTTGCGGTATTGATCCATAAAGCCATCGGAGACCAATTAACTTGTATGTTCGTGGACCATAACTTGCTCCGCAAAGGCGAAGCGGAAAGCGTAATGGAAACATTCGAAGGCAAATTTGGCATGAAAGTGATCAAAATCGACGCCCGCGAACGTTTCATGAATAAATTGAAAGGCGTTTCAGATCCGGAACAAAAACGTAAAATTATCGGAAACGAGTTCATTTATGTATTCTCTGATGAAGCAAGCAAATTGAAAGATATGGATTTCCTTGCACAGGGCACACTTTATACCGACATCATTGAATCCGGTACGGCTACAGCTCAAACAATCAAATCCCACCACAATGTCGGCGGTTTACCGGAAGATATGAAATTTGAATTGATTGAACCGTTAAAAACATTGTTTAAAGATGAGGTTCGTGCATTGGGTACTCAATTAGGGTTGCCTGATGAAATTGTTTGGCGCCAGCCATTCCCGGGACCAGGTCTTGCCATTCGCGTGCTTGGCGAAGTAACAGAAGAAAAATTGGAAATCGTTCGTGAATCCGATGCCATCTTACGTGAGGAAATCAAAAAAGCCGGTCTTGACCGTGAAATTTGGCAATACTTCACAGTACTTCCTGAAATCAAATCCGTCGGCGTCATGGGAGACCAACGCACATATGACTACGCTATCGGCATTCGTGCGGTTACATCCATCGATGGAATGACTTGCGACTGGGCGCGCATTCCTTATGATGTGTTGGAAAAAATCTCAACACGCATCGTGAACGAGGTGCCTCATGTCAACCGCGTGCTTCTTGACATCACTTCCAAGCCGCCAGCTACGATTGAATGGGAGTAATTTGCATACATCAGTCTATTTAATTTGAATACAACACATGATAACTCTCTTTTATTTAGTTTCAATAACTAAATGGAAGGGAGTTTTTTATGGACAACTTTGCACAATGTGTCATTTGGGAACTGTTTCTGTAATCTTCCTGCAACGCCCTCAGTGGAAGGATTTACAGGATAAAATGCCCATCACTTTACGCCTGTATGAAAACTGAACGTTTTTTACCAAAATATAGAATTTGTTATTAATGTACGGTTTTTTACGAACTTTAAAATAAAAAAAATAAAAAATGTTCGTGAATGGTATTGAAATAGGAAAAAATAGATGCTATATTACTTGAGTAATAATTAAATAAAACGTCGTATAATGTCGAGAATATGGCTCGATAGTCTCTACCAAGCTACCGTAAATGGCTTGACTACGACTTTGTTAATAGAGTTTCCCTTTGGATTCTATTATGGAGTTGTAGTCGTGCAAATGTGGCATGACTTTTTATTTTTTTGAATTTTATAGGCAAGGTGGGACATACTGAAGCTGAATCGACAGAAGCGACGGGAAGACGGAGGAAATTATGAGAAAATATTTCCAATTTGATGAACTGGGAACTACATATCGTCAGGAAATTATCGGTGGGCTTACAACATTCTTAGCGATGGCTTACATTTTGGCTGTTAACCCTGCCATTCTTTCGGAAAGTGGAATGAATCAAGGGGCGGTATTTGTTGCAACAGCGGTTTCTTCCGCAATCGGATGTTTTATTATGGGACTATTTGCCAAATATCCGCTTGCATTGGCTCCGGGACTTGGATTAAACGCATTCTTCACTTTCGAAGTGGTTTTAGGACATGGTTTCCCATGGGAATATGCGTTAGCGGCTGTATTCATTTCATCACTTTTCTTCTTTATTTTGACTTTGACTGGATTGCGCGAAAAATTGATTAATGCAATCCCGATGGAATTAAAACTGGCTGTAGGTGCCGGAATCGGATTGTTTATTGCTTTTATCGGTTTAAAACTATCCGGAATTGTTGTGGATGATCCGGATAATTTATTGAGCATCGGTGATTTAAGAGAGCCTCAAGTGTTATTAGCGATTTTCGGTATTTTTGTAATCGTCATTTTGATGGTGTTAAATGTCAGAGGTGCCGTATTCATCGGTATGGTGTTGACAGCGATTGTTGGTATGATTTTTGGCCTTATTCAAACGCCAAACGGTATTTTATCAACACCTCCAAGTGTTGAACCGACATTCGGCAAGTTATTTTCCGCATTCGGTGATCCGGCGTTCTATACGATTCCGATGTTAACTTCAATCTTAACATTCTTATTCGTAGACTTTTTTGATAATGCCGGTACATTAATGGCCGTAGCAAACCAAGCGGGCTTTGTAAAAGATAACAAATTGCCTCGCGCGGGCAGAGCATTGATTTCTGACTCAATTGCGTCAATTATCGGTTCCATTTTTGGTACATCCACTGTTACATCTTACATTGAATCTTCTTCAGGTGTGGCAGCTGGTGCAAGAACAGGTTTTGCTTCCCTTGTTACAGGAATTTTATTCTTATTAGCATTATTCTTCTCACCGGTCTTAAATATAGTAACAAATGCGGTTACTGCACCGGCTCTGATTGTAGTGGGAGTATTGATGGTTGCATCTTTAGGTGAGATTGAATGGAAAAAATTCGAGATTGCAGTGCCTTCCTTCTTGACAATGGTTATGATGCCATTTACAGGATCCATCGCAACTGGTATCGCGGTAGGTTTCTTATTCTATCCAATCACAATGGTACTAAAAGGAAGAGCAAAAGAAGTGCACTGGATCATGTATGTCTTTGCAGTAATTTTCCTACTTTTCTTGGCGACAACAGGTCATTGATATAATCAAATTTAAACCGATTATTCAGAAATCCCCAACCTAAGTAAAAGGAGAATTTGAGTTTGCTCAAATTCTCCTTTTTCATTTGGCTGTTTTTTTCTTTTAAAGTTTATCTTATTTAATAGAGGGTACATATTCTATGAAGTCAATTTTAGAATAGAGCGAAAAATAGGAATTGATTTTTTATTAATTTATGCTTGAAAAACTAAATCAACGGTGTTATATTAATAAACGTTGCTGCTGAAAATAAAAAACAGCAAAAAAGTTCTTGACACGGTTTTTGGAACGTGTTATTATATTAAACGTTGCTGTTGAAGCGGTTAAGAAAATGAACCTTGAAAACTGAACACCGAAACGTTAATGTTATAAATTTTCCAATTCGTTGACCTTCGTTGACGGATTGGATACGGACAAAAGTTTGAGCTAATCAAATTTTCTTTTATGGAGAGTTTGATCCTGGCTCAGGACGAACGCTGGCGGCGTGCCTAATACATGCAAGTCGAGCGGACCAATTAGAAAGCTTGCTTTTTAATTGGTTAGCGGCGGACGGGTGAGTAACACGTGGGTAACCTGCCCTATAGACCGGGATAACTCGCGGAAACGCGTGCTAATACCGGATAACACACCGAAGCGCATGCTTCGGGGTTGAAAGATGGTTCTGCTATCACTATAGGATGGGCCCGCGGCGCATTAGCTAGTTGGTGGGGTAACGGCCTACCAAGGCGACGATGCGTAGCCGACCTGAGAGGGTGATCGGCCACACTGGGACTGAGACACGGCCCAGACTCCTACGGGAGGCAGCAGTAGGGAATCTTCCACAATGGGCGAAAGCCTGATGGAGCAACGCCGCGTGAGCGAAGAAGGTCTTCGGATCGTAAAGCTCTGTTGTAAGGGAAGAACAAGCGCAGCAGTCACTGGCTGCGCCCTGACGGTACCTTACTAGAAAGCCACGGCTAACTACGTGCCAGCAGCCGCGGTAATACGTAGGTGGCAAGCGTTGTCCGGAATTATTGGGCGTAAAGCGCGCGCAGGCGGTCTCTTAAGTCTGATGTGAAAGCCCCCGGCTCAACCGGGGAGGGTCATTGGAAACTGGGAGACTTGAGTGCAGGAGAGGGAAGTGGAATTCCATGTGTAGCGGTGAAATGCGTAGAGATATGGAGGAACACCAGTGGCGAAGGCGGCTTCCTGGCCTGTAACTGACGCTGAGGCGCGAAAGCGTGGGGAGCAAACAGGATTAGATACCCTGGTAGTCCACGCCGTAAACGATGAGTGCTAGGTGTTAGGGGGTTTCCGCCCCTTAGTGCTGCAGCTAACGCATTAAGCACTCCGCCTGGGGAGTACGGTCGCAAGACTGAAACTCAAAGGAATTGACGGGGGCCCGCACAAGCGGTGGAGCATGTGGTTTAATTCGAAGCAACGCGAAGAACCTTACCAGGTCTTGACATCCCGCTGACCGCCATGGAGACATGGCTTTCCCTTCGGGGACAGCGGTGACAGGTGGTGCATGGTTGTCGTCAGCTCGTGTCGTGAGATGTTGGGTTAAGTCCCGCAACGAGCGCAACCCTTGTCCTTAGTTGCCATCATTCAGTTGGGCACTCTAAGGAGACTGCCGTACAAATACGGAGGAAGGTGGGGATGACGTCAAATCATCATGCCCCTTATGACCTGGGCTACACACGTGCTACAATGGGTGGTACAAAGGGCGGCAAACCCGCGAGGGGGAGCGAATCCCAAAAAGCCACTCTCAGTTCGGATTGCAGGCTGCAACTCGCCTGCATGAAGCCGGAATCGCTAGTAATCGCGGATCAGCATGCCGCGGTGAATACGTTCCCGGGCCTTGTACACACCGCCCGTCACACCACGAGAGTCTGTAACACCCGAAGTCGGTGAGGTAACCCTCCGGGAGCCAGCCGCCGAAGGTGGGACAGATGATTGGGGTGAAGTCGTAACAAGGTAGCCGTATCGGAAGGTGCGGCTGGATCACCTCCTTTCTAAGGATATAAACGGAAAACATTAACGTTTTGGGTTCAGTTTTGAAGGTTCATACCTTCAATCAAGAGTTTTGTTCTTTGAAAACTGGATAAACGACATTGAAAGCAAGAAATTTACTGTAAAGTTCTTACGCTTTTCTGATAGAAAAGCAAACCATCAAGGGTTACGAGGCGCAAGCAAATCGTAAGCCGCAAGGTTAAGTTAGTAAGGGCGCACGGTGGATGCCTTGGCACTAGGAGCCGATGAAGGACGGGACTAACACCGATATGCTTCGGGGAGCTGTAAGTAAGCTTTGATCCGGAGATTTCCGAATGGGGCAACCCACTGCTCGTAATGGAGCAGTATCTTAACGTGAATTCATAGCGTTAAGAGGGCACACCCAGGGAACTGAAACATCTAAGTACCTGGAGGAGAAGAAAGAAACATCGATTCCCTGAGTAGCGGCGAGCGAAACGGGAACAGCCCAAACCAAGAGGCTTGCCTCTTGGGGTTGTAGGACACTCTATACGGAGTTACAAAAGGATGGGTTAGACGAACCGTTCTGGAAAGGACGGCCGTAGAAGGTAACAGCCCTGTAGTCGAAAATCCATCCTCTCCAGAGTGGATCCTGAGTACGGCGGAACACGTGAAATTCCGTCGGAATCCGGGAGGACCATCTCCCAAGGCTAAATACTCCCTAGTGACCGATAGTGAACCAGTACCGTGAGGGAAAGGTGAAAAGCACCCCGGGAGGGGAGTGAAAGAGAACCTGAAACCGTGTGCCTACAAGTAGTCAGAGCCCGTTAACGGGTGATGGCGTGCCTTTTGTAGAATGAACCGGCGAGTTACGATTACGTGCAAGGTTAAGTCGAGGAGACGGAGCCGCAGCGAAAGCGAGTCTGAATAGGGCGAAAGAGTACGTGGTCGTAGACCCGAAACCAGGTGATCTACCCATGTCCAG
Source organism: Ureibacillus sp. FSL W7-1570 (assembly GCF_038593265.1). Lineage (GTDB taxonomy): Bacteria > Bacillota > Bacilli > Bacillales_A > Planococcaceae > Ureibacillus > Ureibacillus suwonensis. Next base: position 1,984,355 of record NZ_CP151979.1, on the reverse strand, counting down.
GGTGAAGGTGAGGTAACACTCACTGGAGGCCCGAACCCACGCACGTTGAAAAGTGCGGGGATGAGGTGTGGGTAGCGGAGAAATTCCAATCGAACTTGGAGATAGCTGGTTCTCTCCGAAATAGCTTTAGGGCTAGCCTCGCGTAACGAATACTGGAGGTAGAGCACTGTTTGGACTAGGGGCCCACCTCGGGTTACCGAATTCAGACAAACTCCGAATGCCAGCTATTTAGACGCGGGAGTCAGACTACGAGTGATAAGATCCGTGGTCAAGAGGGAAACAGCCCAGACCACCAGCTAAGGTCCCAAAGTAACCGTTAAGTGGAAAAGGATGTGGCGTTGCTTAGACAACCAGGATGTTGGCTTAGAAGCAGCCATCATTTAAAGAGTGCGTAATAGCTCACTGGTCGAGTGACGCTGCGCCGAAAATGTATCGGGGCTAAACGGTTCACCGAAGCTGTGGATTCGTGCTTCGCACGAGTGGTAGGAGAGCGTTCTAAGTGCGCAGAAGTCAGACCGGAAGGACTGGTGGAGCGCTTAGAAGTGAGAATGCCGGTATGAGTAGCGAAAGATGGGTGAGAATCCCATCCACCGAATGACTAAGGTTTCCTGAGGAAGGCTCGTCCGCTCAGGGTTAGTCGGGACCTAAGCCGAGGCCGAAAGGCGTAGGCGATGGACAACAGGTTGATATTCCTGTACCACCTCCCCGCCGTTTGAGCAATGGGGGGACGCAGGAGGATAGGGAAAGCACGCCGTTGGTCGCGCGTGTCCAAGCCGCAAGGCGGGGAAGTAGGCAAATCCGCTTCCCGTAACGCCAAGCGGTGATGGGGAGCCTCTTTGGAGGCGAAGTTCCTGATTTCACACTGCCAAGAAAAGCCTCTAGCGAGGCGGGAGGTGCCCGTACCGCAAACCGACACAGGTAGTCGAGGAGAGAATCCTAAGGTGAGCGAGAGAACTCTCGTTAAGGAACTCGGCAAAATGACCCCGTAACTTCGGGAGAAGGGGTGCTCATTGGGGTGCAAGCCCCGATGAGCCGCAGTGAATAGGCCCAGGCGACTGTTTATCAAAAACACAGGTCTCTGCAAAACCGCAAGGTGACGTATAGGGGCTGACGCCTGCCCGGTGCTGGAAGGTTAAGAGGAGGAGTTAGCGCAAGCGAAGCTCCGAATTGAAGCCCCAGTAAACGGCGGCCGTAACTATAACGGTCCTAAGGTAGCGAAATTCCTTGTCGGGTAAGTTCCGACCCGCACGAAAGGCGTAACGATCTGGGCACTGTCTCAACGAGAGACTCGGTGAAATTATAGTACCTGTGAAGATGCAGGTTACCCGCGACAGGACGGAAAGACCCCGTGGAGCTTTACTGTAACCTGATATTGAATTTCGGTGCAACTTGTACAGGATAGGTAGGAGCCGTAGAAGGGGGAGCGCCAGCTTCCCTGGAGGCGCCCTTGGGATACTACCCTGGTTGTACTGAAATTCTAACCCGCAAGCCTGATCGGCTTGGGAGACAGTGTCAGGTGGACAGTTTGACTGGGGCGGTCGCCTCCCAAAAGGTAACGGAGGCGCCCAAAGGTTCCCTCAGAATGGTTGGAAATCATTCGCAGAGTGTAAAGGCATAAGGGAGCTTGACTGCGAGACCTACAAGTCGAGCAGGGTCGAAAGACGGGCTTAGTGATCCGGTGGTTCCGCATGGAAGGGCCATCGCTCAACGGATAAAAGCTACCCCGGGGATAACAGGCTTATCTCCCCCAAGAGTCCACATCGACGGGGAGGTTTGGCACCTCGATGTCGGCTCATCGCATCCTGGGGCTGTAGTCGGTCCCAAGGGTTGGGCTGTTCGCCCATTAAAGCGGTACGCGAGCTGGGTTCAGAACGTCGTGAGACAGTTCGGTCCCTATCCGTCGTGGGCGCAGGAAATTTGAGAGGAGCTGTCCTTAGTACGAGAGGACCGGGATGGACACACCGCTGGTGTACCAGTTGTCTTGCCAAAGGCACAGCTGGGTAGCTATGTGTGGACGGGATAAGTGCTGAAAGCATCTAAGCATGAAGCCCCCCTCAAGATGAGATTTCCCATTGCATAAGCAAGTAAGATCCCTCAAAGACGATGAGGTAGATAGGTCCGAGGTGGAAGCACGGTGACGTGTGGAGCTGACGGATACTAATCGATCGAGGACTTAACCAAAAGAAAGCTTTCAATGCCGTTATCCAGTTTTGAGAGAACAACCTCTCTACAATACATAAAACAAGTCTAGTGATGATGGCAAAGAGGTCACACCCGTTCCCATACCGAACACGGAAGTTAAGCTCTTTAGCGCCGATGGTAGTTGGGGGATTCCCCCCGCGAGAGTAGGACGTCGCTAGGCTCAAAAAGTCATTACTGACAGAAAGTCGGTAGTGGCTTCTTTTTTTTGCCCCCAACTACCAAAGACCGGAGGTCAGCTCGGCGCGATACAGAAGCAGGACCAAAAAGTGAAACAGCAGACCGATTAGAAGCAGACGAGAAGCACGGGGACCAAGAAGATCAAGGAAGCGAGGCGGCCCGGAGCGCAAGCGTCGGGTACGTGAGCACCGGACCGCCGAAGCTGACGAGAGTAGCCGGTCAACGCGCTTCGGAGTTCGCGCCGATGGTAGTTGGGGACCCCCTGCGAGAGTAGGACGTCGCCAATGCTTTTCTATGTTGAAATTTGAAGTTCCATACAAATAAAGACAGAAAGTCCATTGATTTCTTGACAAGGATAAAAAGTTCGATTAATTCAAAATTAACATTTAGAGGATAAAAAATATCAAGAAAACCCCTTTCTGCATTTTATTTATAAAACTAAAATTCCATACAATCAAAAACTGAAAGTCTGTTCTGTTATATTAGACCAAAACCCAAAAAGGCACCACAATCATAGTGGTGCCTTTTTTACTTCCTGCTTAACCCGGAAAGCCAACCATTTTTTCGTCTTAATTAAAGGAAGTTGGTGAATATTTTAATGAATTTTTGTTCGATAGGAAGCCCAAATATTAGCATAATAAAAGAAAGATCCAATTCTTTGATAAAAGGTGAAAGGGTGAAGGATTTGCCGAAAAAGACTATTTGGTTCGAAATGGAGGAAAATGAAACACCGGAACAGTGTATCGAAAGAATGTTGAAAATGGGGTACAGACCGGTTTTAAGAAAAGAAGAACCGGTTTTTCAAAGGGTTGACGGTGAAGTGGTTTATTTTCGCCAAAAAGTTCGATTTAAAGGAGAATTGATGGAAGAAAAAAATAAAAAATAATTCAAAACACGAACATTCAATAATTACTTTATATAAACGTTCGCATTTTTTCATTGATTTTCTCCTCCACCCTTGCTACAATGAACAGAGGAAAAGTCCCACATATATGCTAGAGGATATGGCTCTAGTGTCTCTACCCGACACCGTAAATGTCGGACTATGCGGGAAAGCAACTTTTTGGATGATTCGGCAGGTTGGAATTGAATAAACACCGGCCTCCTATTGCTATGTCCTCAGGTAAGCTGCTTTCTATCGTATAGCGAAGGCGGGCTATTTGAGGACTTTTTATTCGGAATCAAAAGTAAGAGATTGAAATAAAAAGGAGCGTTTTGGATGAATCCTAAAATCGGCGTCATTATGGGAAGTTCCAGCGATTGGGAAACAATGAAACATGCTTGTGATATTTTAGACGAGTTAGAAATTCCTTATGAAAAAAAAGTGGTATCAGCCCATCGGACTCCTGATTTAATGTTTGAATATGCTGAAACTGCCCGTTCACGGGGAATCGAAGTGATTATTGCCGGAGCTGGGGGAGCTGCCCATTTACCGGGGATGGTTGCAAGTAAAACAACCTTGCCAGTTATCGGTGTACCTGTGCAATCAAAAGCATTAAATGGACTTGATTCATTACTTTCCATTGTTCAAATGCCAGGAGGGGTTCCTGTGGCGACGGTGGCGATAGGGAAAGCCGGCGCAACGAATGCAGGACTCTTAGCGGCGCAAATTTTATCCATTACAGATAAACAATTGGCAGAGAAACTGGAAGCTCGACGGGAACAATTAAAACAAAAAGTGTTGGAAAGTTCAGGTGACTTAAAGTGATGAAAACGATCTACCCCGGCCAAACAATCGGCATCATCGGTGGCGGACAGTTAGGACGAATGATGGCTCTCAGTGCAAAAGAGGCTGGTTTTAAAATTGCGGTTCTTGATCCGACAATGGATTCACCATGCGGACAAGTCGCAGATATACAAATAGTGGCTCCTTATGATGATCAAACCGCACTTGAAGAGTTGGCGGAAGTAAGTGACGTTATCACTTACGAATTTGAAAATATCGATTATGAAGGACTCAAAAAATTAACAGAGATCGCCTATGTGCCTCAAGGTGCTGAAATTATCCGCATCACCCAAAACCGTGTGACAGAAAAACAGGCAATTGTGGAAGCGGGTTGCCCGGTGGCTCCTTATATCGTTTGTGACAGCTATGAGGAACTTGTAGAGAAAATCGATCAAATCGGTTATCCGAGCATTGTAAAAACTGCCCGTTTCGGATATGACGGAAAAGGCCAACAAAAGCTTCAATCAAAAGAGGATTTGCCACTCGCAAAAAGCTTGTTTGAACATTCCCAATGTATCGTGGAAGGCTTTATTCCTTTCGAAAAGGAAATTTCGGTAATTATCCAAAGGAACGGAAACGGAGAAACGTATTGCTTGCCAGTGGGCGAAAATATTCATGTGAATCACATTTTGCATGAAACGATTGTTCCAGCCCGTATTTCCGATCAAACGAAACAATTGGCGGAAGAAGCGGCCCATAAAATTGCGGAACACTTGCAATTAATTGGAACGTTGGCGGTAGAAATGTTCGTGCTGAAGGATGGACAAATTATTATTAATGAATTGGCTCCAAGACCTCATAATTCCGGCCACTATTCCATTGAAGCGTGCAATATTTCTCAATTCGGACAACATATCCGTGCGATAGCCGGTTGGCCGCTAAGAAAACCGAAATTGCATTCTCCGGTGGTGATGGTGAATGTATTGGGTCAACATGTAGCGCCACTGATCAATTCCATAACCAAATATCCACATTGGTCTGTTCACCTTTATGGAAAAAAAGAGGCGAAAGTGAACAGAAAAATGGGACATGTAACCATACTAACAGATGACATTGATGCAACATTAAAGGAAATTGAAGATTCTGGCATTTGGAGATAAAAGAAAAGGAGATTCGCAGATGATTGAACGTTATACTCGCCCTGAAATGGGGGCTATTTGGACTGAAGAAAATAAATTCAACGCATGGCTTGAAGTGGAAATTTTGGCTTGCGAAGCTTGGTCTGAACTTGGTGTCATTCCAAAAGAAGATGTTGAAAAGTTACGTCAAAATGCAACATTCGATATCAACCGCATTTATGAAATTGAACAAACAACCAAACATGACGTCGTAGCGTTTACCCGCGCGGTATCCGAGTCGCTGGGCGAAGAGAAAAAATGGGTTCATTATGGACTCACTTCAACGGATGTTGTCGATACAGCCCTTTCTTATTTGATTAAACAAGCCAACAACATTTTACGGAAAGATCTTCACAACTTTATTGATGTATTGACAGAAAAGGCAAAAGAACACAAATACACAGTTATGATGGGACGCACCCATGGCGTACATGCGGAACCGACAACATTCGGTTTAAAGCTGGCTCTATGGCGTGAAGAAATGTTGCGTAATTTAGAACGCTTTGAAAGAGCGGCCAAAACGATTGAAACAGGAAAAATTTCCGGTGCGGTCGGAACTTATGCCAACATCGATCCATTTGTTGAAAAATATGTGTGCGAAAAATTGGGACTTACTCCTGCACCAATTTCAACCCAAACATTGCAGCGGGACCGCCATGCGGAATACATTGCGACATTGGCTTTAATTGCGACATCCATCGAAAAATTCGCAACGGAAATCCGCGGTTTGCAAAAATCCGAAACTCGCGAAGTGGAAGAAGGATTTGCAAAAGGACAAAAAGGTTCTTCCGCAATGCCGCATAAGCGCAACCCGATCGGCTCCGAAAACATGGCCGGAATTGCCCGCGTGATTCGTGGACATGTGGTTACCGCTTATGAAAATGTTCCATTATGGCATGAACGGGATATTTCCCATTCATCCGCAGAACGAATCATCATTCCTGATACGACAATTGCATTGAACTACATGTTGAACCGTTTCGCAAATATTGTGAAAAACTTGACTGTTTTCCCTGAAAATATGAAACGCAATATGGATGCAACGTTTGGACTTATTTATTCACAACGCGTTCTATTGAAGTTGATTGACAAAGGCCTGTCCCGTGAAGAAGCTTACGATACAGTCCAACCGCTCACTGCGAAAGCATGGGATGAACAGCGTCCGTTCCGTCCATTGGTGGAAGCGGATGAAAAAATCGGTTCGCTTTTATCGAAAGAAGAAATTGATGATTGTTTCGATTACAACTGGCATTTGAAAAATGTGGATTACATTTTTGACCGTTTAGGATTAAATGAGTAATTAAAAAAAAACACCAATTCTAAATTACTGGGGGAAACGGGTATGGAAAAAGGCGCATTGTTATATGAAGGAAAAGCGAAACGCTTATATGCAACAGATCAGGAAGACGTATTGTTTGTGGAATATAAAAACAGCGCCACTGCCTTCAACGGTCTTAAAAAAGCAGAAATTGAAGGCAAAGGGATCTTGAACAATAAAATTTCCACCATCATTTTTGAACAACTGAAACAACAGGGAATTGAATCCCATTTTATTAAAAGAATTTCCGAAAACGAACAGCTTGTTAGAAAAGTGGAAATCATCCCGCTTGAAGTGGTTGTCCGCAATATTGCAGCAGGCAGCTTTTCAGAGCGTCTGGGCATTGAAGAAGGCACAGCCTTAAAGCGTCCGATAGTGGAGTTTTATTACAAAAACGATGCATTAAAAGATCCGATCATCAATAACGACCATATTGATATTCTTGGTCTTGCAACAAAAGAAGAAGTTGAAACAATCACAAATCTCGCTTTAAAAGTGAACGAAGCCTTACGGAAGATTTTTGAAAAAATCGGTGTCATTTTGGTGGACTTTAAATTGGAATTCGGCCGGGACAAAGACGGAAACATATTGCTTGCCGATGAAATTTCACCGGACACATGCCGGCTTTGGGATGCAGAAACGAAAGAGAAATTGGACAAAGACGTGTTCAGGCGAGATCTTGGAAGTTTAACAGATGTATATAACATTATACTTTCTAGACTTGGAGGAAATTGATGATGAAAAAAGTGAAGATTTACGTCACATTGCGTGAAAGTGTATTGGACCCTCAAGGTTCAGCCGTGAAAGGTTCTTTAGTCAACATGGGATACAAAGAAGTGGAAGATGTCCGCATCGGGAAATATTTGGAATTGCTCATTTCCGATACAGAGCGGGATATCGATGCATTGGTAAAAGAAATGTGTGAAAAGCTGCTTGCGAACACAGTGATCGAGGATTATCGCTTTGAAATCGAGGAGGCTCAATAATCATGAAATTTGCTGTACTCGTTTTCCCAGGGTCGAACTGTGACGTCGATATGTACCATGCCATCAAAGACGAACTTGGCGAAGAAGTGGAATATGTTTGGCATGATGCGGAAGATTTGAGCGAATTTGACGCCATTTTGATTCCGGGCGGTTTCTCATATGGAGACTATCTACGCTGCGGTGCCATGGCAAGCCAGTCAAAGGTGATGCAAGCAGTGAAAAAAGCGGCGGAAGAAGGAAAACCGATTTTGGGAGTCTGCAACGGATTCCAAATTTTGACGGAAGCCGGACTTTTACCTGGCGCACTGCTCCGCAATAAAAACTTAAAATTCATTTGCCGTACGGTTCCGTTAAAAGTTGAAAACAACCAAACATTGTTTACCAATCAATATGAACAAGGGCAAATCATTCAAATTCCGATTGCCCACGGTGAAGGAAACTACTTCTGTGACGAGGAAACGTTGAAAAAATTAAAAGAAAACAACCAAATCGTGTTCACTTATTCAGGAGAAAATCCGAACGGAAGTCTTGAAAACATTGCTGGTATTGTAAACGAGCGTGGCAACGTTCTTGGCATGATGCCCCATCCGGAACGCGCGGTGGATGCATTACTTGGCAGTGCAGATGGACTGGCGTTATTCAAATCAATTGTGAAACAGTGGAGGGAATCACATGTCTAATTTTGAACCAACAGCAGAACAAATTAAGGAGCAGAAGCTTTACCGCGACTTGGGGTTAAGTGATGAAGAATTTGCGAAGATTGAAGAAATTTTAGGTCGTCTTCCAAATTGGACAGAAACAGGTTTGTTCTCTGTAATGTGGTCTGAACACTGTTCTTATAAAAACTCCAAGCCGGTGTTGCGCAAATTCCCTACAAGCGGTCCCCGCGTATTGCAAGGTCCTGGTGAAGGGGCAGGGATTGTGGACATTGGTGACGAGCAAGCCGTTGTATTCAAAATGGAATCCCATAACCATCCTTCAGCCATTGAACCATACCAAGGAGCCGCAACAGGGGTTGGCGGAATTATCCGCGACGTATTTTCCATGGGAGCGCGTCCAATTGCACTGCTAAACTCTTTGCGTTTTGGCGAATTAAAAACACCTCGGGTGAAATACTTGTTTGAAGAAGTTGTCGCCGGGATCGCCGGTTATGGTAACTGTATCGGAATTCCGACTGTTGGCGGCGAAGTACAATTTGACCCATGCTATGAAGGAAATCCTTTGGTTAACGCCATGTGCGTTGGGTTAATCGATCATAAAGATATCCAAAAAGGTGTTGCCAAAGGTGTTGGAAACACAGTGATGTATGTAGGTGCAAAAACGGGCCGCGACGGAATTCACGGTGCCACTTTCGCGTCGGAAGAATTGAGTGAAGAATCCGATGAAAAACGTCCGGCGGTTCAAGTGGGAGACCCATTCATGGAAAAACTTCTGCTTGAAGCATGCCTGGAAGTGGTAAAATCCGATGCGCTTGTCGGAATCCAGGACATGGGAGCGGCAGGACTCACTTCATCTTCTTCAGAGATGGCATCAAAAGCCGGATACGGTATTGAAATGAACCTGGACTTGGTTCCTCAACGGGAAACAGGAATGACTGCCTATGAAATGATGCTTTCCGAATCACAGGAACGGATGCTTTTAGTCGTGAAACAAGGCCGTGAAGAAGAAATCAAAAAAATCTTTGAAAAGTACGGTTTGGACGCGGTGGCAATCGGCCGGGTAACAGAGGATAAAATGCTCCGCCTCATTCATAAAGGGGAAGTGGTGGCAGAAGTCCCTGCGGATGCGTTGGCGAAAGATGCGCCAGTTTACCACAAACCATCCAAAGAACCGGAATATTATAGAGAGTTCCAAGCGATGGAAAACAGCGAACCGGAAGTGGATGATTTCAAAGAAACATTGAAACAATTGCTTCAAGCCCCTACGGTTGCATCAAAAGAATGGGTATATGATCAATTTGACTACCAAGTGCGTACCAACACAGTGGTGACACCTGGTTCCGATGCGGCTGTATTGCGCGTAAGAGGCACAAATAAAGGGCTTGCGATGACAGCTGACTGCAACTCCCGCTACATTTTCCTGGATCCGGAAACAGGCGGTAAAATCGCAGTGGCGGAAGCTGCCCGCAACATTGTCGCATCCGGTGGAGAACCATTGGCAATCACGGACTGCTTAAACTTTGGAAATCCGGAAAAACCGGAAATCTTCTGGCAACTTGAAAAAAGTGCCGATGGAATTGCTGCGGCATGCACCGCTTTAGAAACACCGGTTATCAGCGGAAACGTATCCCTTTATAACGAACACTCCGGTCAAGCGGTATATCCAACACCAACAATCGGCATGGTTGGATTAGTGGAAGATTTATCCCATGTAACAACGCAAGAAGTAAAACAAGCTGGCGACATCGTTTATTTACTTGGGGAAACCAAAACAGAATTCGGCGGATCCGAACTTCAAAAATTGGTTTATGGAAAAATCTTCGGTAAAGCACCGTCAATCGATTTGGAAGAAGAGGCTGCACGCCAAAAAGCATTGCTTTCTGCCATTCGCGCAGGACTCGTTCAGTCTGCTCATGACGTGGCTGAAGGCGGCGTAGCAGTTGCATTGGCGGAAAAAACTTTTAATGCGAATGGTCTCGGAATCCACGTGAAATTAGAGGGTTCACCTGTAACCGCATTATTCAGTGAATCACAATCCCGCTTTATTGTAACGGTGAAAGAAGAAGATGCGGCATCGTTTGAACAAATGATTCCGGATGCGCAAAAAATTGGTGTAGTAACAAACGATGGAAAAATCACCATTGAAGGGGAACCAGGTTTATTGGTTGAAGGTTCTGTAGATGAATTTTGTTCTGCTTGGAAAGGAGCTATCCCATGCTTGCTGAAATCAGAGGCTTAAACGAAGAATGTGGTGTTTTTGGGATATGGGGCCATGAAGCAGCAGCCAAAATGAGCTACTACGGCCTGCATGCGCTTCAACATCGAGGACAAGAAGGTGCTGGCATCGTCGCGACAGACGGCCAGTACTTTAAAATCGTGAAAGGTGAAGGCCTGGTCAATGAAGTATTCAATGAAGAAAAATTAAATAGTTTGGAAGGAAATGCTGCAATCGCCCATGTTCGCTATACAACGGCAGGTGGAGGGGGAATTGACAACGTTCAGCCCCTTTTATTCCGTTCCTCCACTGGCACAATGGCAGTAGCCCATAACGGAAATTTGGTGAATGCCAATCATCTAAAACAACATCTTGAGCGCTCAGGAAGTATTTTCCATTCAACTTCAGATACGGAAGTCATTGTGCATCTTATCAAAAAAAGCAAAAAACCCAATTTTCTCGAGCAAGTGAAAGAAGCCCTTTCCTTGTTGAAAGGGGCTTTCTCCATCATTATTTTAACGAAAGATAAAATGATTCTAGCCCGGGATCGCAATGGGTTGCGCCCGCTTTCCATCGGCAGAGTGGGTGATGCATGGGTGGCTGCTTCCGAAACATGTGCTTTCGATTTAATTGGTGCGGAATATGTCCGGGAAGTTCAACCGGGTCAATTGGTCATTATTTCGAATAATGGCATCGAGGAAGACCGGTACGCGTTAATGGAACGCCGGGCAATGTGCGCAATGGAATATGTTTATTTTGCACGTCCTGATTCCAATATCGATCAAGTCAACATTCATATGGCCCGCAAACGGATGGGAAAACAATTGGCCAGAGAAATGGGTCATATCGATGCGGATGTTGTGACAGGTGTTCCGGATTCTTCCATTTCCGCTGCCATTGGATTTGCTGAAGAAATCGGGATTCCTTATGAAATGGGATTAATCAAAAACCGGTATGTCGGCCGGACATTTATTCAACCAACACAGGAATTGCGTGAACGCGGAGTGAAAATGAAACTTTCACCTGTTGTTCAAGTGGTGCGCGGCAAACGTGTCGTAATGGTGGATGATTCCATTGTCCGCGGAACGACTTCACGCAGAATCGTCAAAATGTTGAAAGAAGCAGGAGCGAAAGAAGTGCATGTGGCAATCACTTCTCCGCCAATTTCCAATCCTTGTTTCTATGGCATTGATATTTCATCCGATGAAGAATTAATTGCTACTGGAAGAACGATTGATGAAATCCGGGAAGCAATTGGTGCGGATTCCTTGACGTTTTTATCGCCCGAAGGATTGGTAGAAGCCGTTTCAAGACCTTTTGATGATGAGTACGGCGGTCTTTGCATGGCTTGCTTTACTGGAAAATATCCAACAGAAATTTTCCCGGACACTGTCTTACCACATATCAAGGAACTTTCACGTTAAGGAGGAAGAATCATGTCAAAAGCATATGAGCAAGCGGGGGTAAATATTGAAGCGGGTTATGAAGCGGTTAAACGCATGAAGTCCCATGTCGAGAGAACAAACCGCCTTGGGGTGATGGGAGCGTTTGGCAGCTTCGGTGGCATGTTCGATTTATCTTCACTGAACTTAAAGGAACCGGTTCTTATTTCTGGTACAGATGGTGTCGGGACAAAATTGAAACTGGCATTTATGGCAGATAAACACAACACAATCGGCATTGATTGCGTGGCCATGTGCGTCAATGACATTGTGGCCCAAGGTGCGGAACCATTGTATTTTCTCGATTATATCGCGATTGGAAAAGCGGATCCTGCAAAGATTGAACAGATTGTCAGCGGTGTTGCGGACGGCTGTGTGCAGGCAGGCGCAGCATTGATCGGCGGTGAAACGGCTGAGATGCCAGGTTTATATGATGAAGATGAATACGATGTGGCCGGTTTTGCTGTGGGTGCTTGCGAAAAATCGAAAGTGGTCACTGGAGAAAAAATTGTGGAAGGTGACGTGCTTGTCGGACTTGCATCCAGCGGTGTGCATTCCAATGGCTATTCCTTGGTACGCAAAATTGTTTTTAATGATTGCGGTTATCAATTTGATGAAGTGATTGAAGGCTATGAGGATTTGGGGCCAATTGGCGGGTCGCTTCTCACACCGACGAAAATTTACGCGAAACCGGTGCTGGAAGTGTTGAAACAAGTGGACGTTCACGGAATGGCCCACATCACGGGCGGCGGATTTTATGAAAACTTGCCTCGCATGATGCCGGAAGGATTGGCAACGGAGATCGATTTAGGAACATGGGAAATCCCACGCATTTTTGAATTCTTAAAAGATAAAGGATCACTGCAGGATCGCGACTTGTACAACGTGTTTAATATGGGAATTGGATTCGTCCTTTCCGTTTCAGCCGAAGATGCGGACAAAGTGGTGGAAATTGCGGAAGCCCACGGGGAGAAAGCGTTCAAAATCGGCCGTGTTGTTAAAGGCGAAGGAGTAATATTTAATGGAAATCACGATGGGAGCTTAAGTCAATGACAACAAAAATAGCGGTTTTTGCTTCAGGCAGCGGGACAAATTTCCAAGCGATCCAAGAATCCATTGAACGTGGGGAATTGGATGCCAAAATTGAATTGGTGGTAACGGATAAACCGAATGCATATGTGGTCAAAAGGGCAGAAAAATTCGGCATCCCGGTTTTCGCTTTCTCACCGAAAGAGTACGATTCAAAGGCTACATATGAATCTGCCATTGCCGAAAGATTAGAAGAAAAAGAAGTGGAATGGATCGTTTTGGCAGGCTATATGCGATTAGTTGGCGAAACGCTGCTTTCCAAGTATCCGAATAAAATTGTCAATATTCATCCCTCTTTATTGCCGGCATTCCCTGGCAAAGATGCCATTGGACAAGCGATGGAGCACGGTGTGAAAATTACCGGTGTGACAGTCCATTATGTGGATGAAGGGATGGATACCGGCCCAATCATTGCCCAACAAGCAGTGGAAGTGGTGGAAGGCGACCGGGAAGCGACGGAAGAACGCATTCATCAAGTGGAACATGTACTTTACCCAAAAACGTTAAAAAAATTATTTGAAAATAAATAATTTCAAAAAGATAGGCTAAATTTGAAAAAACAAATTGGAGGCTTTGACTGTGGCTAAACGTGCACTGATTAGTGTTTCAAACAAAGATGGAATTGTAGAATTCGCGAAAGAATTGGTTGCTTTAGGGTATGAAATCTTATCTACAGGCGGTACGAAAAAATTGCTTCAAGAAAATAACGTGCCCGTAACCGGAGTAGATGAAGTGACAAAATTCCCTGAAATTCTTGATGGCCGTGTGAAAACATTAAATCCGATGATTCACGGCGGATTATTGGGGAAATTTGATGATCCTTCCCACCAGGCGCAAATGAAAGAACATGGAATTGAACCGATTGAAATCGTTTGTGTCAACCTATATCCATTCGTAGAAACCATTTCTAAACCGGATGTGACGTATGAAGAAGCGATTGAAAACATCGATATTGGCGGTCCGACAATGTTGCGTGCGGCGGCGAAAAACCACCAATATGTAACAGTCATCGTGGACAGCAACGACTATGCTACGGTGCTTGAAGAATTGAAAGCAAATGGTGCAACAACTTTCGAAACGCGCAAAAAACTTGCTGCGAAAGTGTTCCGTCACACAGCAAGCTATGATGCATACATTTCCAACTATTTAACGGAAGAAGAATTCCCGGAAAACTTAACATTGACTTACGAATTAAAACAAACTTTGCGCTACGGTGAAAACCCTCACCAAAAAGCGGCATTTTATAAAAAACGCTTAGGATCGGACTTCTCGCTTGCTTATGCAACGCAATTGCATGGGAAAGAACTTTCCTACAACAACATCCAAGACGGAAATGCCGCTCTTCAAATCGTGAAAGAATTCAAAGAGCCGGCTGCAGTGGCGGTAAAACATATGAATCCATGCGGCGTCGGAATTGGAAGCACAATTGAAGAAGCCTTTGACCGTGCTTATGAATCTGACCCTGTTTCCATTTTCGGCGGAATCATTGCATTAAACCGTGAAGTGGATGCAGCGACAGCCGAAAAATTGAGCAAAATCTTCCTTGAAATTATCATTGCGCCTTCATTCAGCGAAGAAGCATTGGAAATTTTAACGAAAAAGAAAAATATCCGTTTGTTGACAATCAACTTCGCCCAAGAAAAAAGAGATCCGTTTAAAGTGGTTTCCGTTGAGGGCGGCCTGCTCGTCCAAGAAGATGATACGTACGGTTTCGAGGATGCAGAGATTAAAGTGGTAACGGACCGCGAACCAACGGAAGAAGAATGGGAAGCTTTAAAACTTGGCTGGGCGGTTGTAAAACACGTGAAATCAAATGCCATCGTCGTAAATAATAAAGAAATGACATTAGGAATCGGCGCTGGTCAAATGAACCGTGTCGGTGCCGCAAAAATCGCTTTGGAGCAAGCAGGGGAAAAAGCAAAAGGAGCCGTGTTGGCATCCGACGCATTCTTCCCAATGCCGGATACAGTGGAAGAAGCGATTAAAGCGGGAATTACAGCGATTATTCAACCAGGCGGATCCATCCGGGACCAAGATTCCATCGATGCGGCGAACAAAGCTGGAATAGCCATGGTATTTACAGGAGTAAGACATTTCAAACATTAATGAATAAAGGCGGCTCGATTCGTAGCCGTCTTTTCTAAAGCTGCGGGCATTTTTGAAATTTATCCCTTGAAAAGTAATATTCCCAATAGTATATAGGAGGGGACTGACTATATGAAAGTGTTAGTAGTTGGCAGTGGTGGACGCGAGCACGCAATCGCCAAGAAATTCAGCATTTCCCCATCGGTTGAAAAAGTGTATGTGGCACCGGGAAATGACGGAATGCGTGACTGTGCGGAATTGGTTGCCATCGATGCATTGGATTTTGAAAACTTGGCCAAATTCGTGAAAGAGCAACAAATCGACTTAACGTTTGTAGGACCAGAACAACCACTTGCAGCAGGAATCGTGGATTATTTCCAGGAACAAGGTTTGGCGATTTTCGGTCCAACAAAAAAAGCTGCACAAATCGAAAGCAGCAAATCGTTTGCAAAACAATTGATGAAAAAATACAACATTCCAACCGCTGTATATGAAACATTCACTGAAGTGGATAAAGCGATTGAGTATATCAAAGAAAAAGGTGCGCCAATCGTTGTCAAAGCCGATGGACTGGCAGCCGGAAAAGGCGTAGTGGTGGCCATGACGGAACAGGAAGCCATTGATGCGGTAACGGACATGATCGGCAATCAGCGCTTCGGGGAATCTTCATCGAAAGTGGTCATCGAAGAATTTTTGGAAGGGGAAGAATTCTCTTTCATGTCCTTTGTACATAAAGGACAAATTTATCCAATGGTGATTGCCCAAGACCATAAACGCGCATATGATGGGGATCAAGGTCCAAACACAGGCGGCATGGGCGCATATTCTCCGGTTCCGCAAATTCCGGAAGAAATGGTTTCCCGCGCCTATACAGAAATCATTGAACCGACTGTCAAAGCCATGGAAGCTGAAGGGGCATCCTTTACCGGCATTTTATATGCAGGGTTGATTTTGACAAAAGAAGGACCGAAAGTGATTGAATTCAACGCGCGTTTCGGTGACCCGGAAACACAAGTGGTGCTTCCTCGCATGTCATCCGATTTTGGAGAGTTCATGAAAGCATTGATGGATGAAAAACCTTTCGATTTGCAATGGTCTGATGAAGCAATGCTGGGCGTTGTGATTGCCGCAGAAGGATACCCGGGAGAGATTGAAAAAGGTAATCCGCTTCCAAACTTGGAAGAGCTGAGCGGAGAAGTGGAAGTATATCATGCCGGAACGAAGCTGAAAGATGGACAATATGTCGGAAACGGCGGCCGCGTGTTACTCGTGGCGGCAAAAGCAAACACTTTGAAAGAAGCGAAAGAAAAAGTATATGCAGCCATTGGAAAATATTCGTGGGATCATTTCTTCTACCGCAAAGATATCGGTTGGAGAACGTTCAAATAATTTTTATGGGATAAATACGGCAAAAAAGCACAAACCAATAATGAGGTTTGTGCTTTTCTTAACGAGTGTTGATTATTTTGAGCGTTTCTGACTGTTGGCAACGGCTTTAACCGCTTTTGCAGCCTGATTTGCTTCAGTGCCGGCAGGAGTTGTGCTGGCAACCTTTTCAGCCACATTTGCAGCAGTTTGCAACAGTTCAGCCCCTTCGTTACCGCTTGCGCTTTGGGCTTGGGAACTTTGGCTTTGATTCTGGTTGCCGCTATTGTATTTTGAGTTGAAAGCGGTCATTAAACTGTCCGCATCCATAAAATCCTGGATGGAACTGGATACCGCATCTTTTACGTTATTGCTGAAGAGTGCCTTCGTTGGACAATAGAAGAAAAGACCTTCCGCAATTTTCATCGCACCGGCTGCAACAGACAGGGTTCCCAACATTCTGCTGCCGTTTTCTTTCACTAAATGGCTGATTCCGCAAGCTGTCAAACCAATCCCTAATACAAGACGGACGAAGGCGCTTTTTTCAGAAATATTTTCTTCCAACAAGAAAATCCACCCCTTTTCGCATGAAATGAATTGAATGAATTCACTTTAATTTAATAAAGTGCTGTGTTACGATAAAAGCAACTGCGCTTGCTTTTCAGCAATGTTAGTATGTGCGAATAAAACGCAAATAAACGAAATAAATAATTTATATATAATAGAAGGGAGTGTAACAAATGCCACAATCGTTTTGGAAAATACAAGAAATCCGCGATCAAGTTGCAGTCATCGAAGGAAAAAAATCGCCAACAATCGTTTTGAAAAATGCACGATACATACATAGTGTGTTAAAACAATGGTTATATGGAAATATTTGGATATTAAGGAACCGGATTATTTATGTGGGAAAAGAAATGCCGGAAAACGTATCTGAAGCCGAAGTGATCGATTTGGAAGGAAAGACGGTTGTACCAGGTTATATTGAACCGCATGTTCACCCATTCCAACTGTATAATCCGGTGTCGTTTGCAGATTATGCAGCCCAATTTGGGACAACGATGTTTATCAGCGACAACCAGCACTTTGCTTTACAACTCCCGATCAAGAAAGCGTTTTCACTGTTGGATGAGCTGAGTAAATATCCATTTGCTTTTTACTGGTGGACCCGCTACGATTCGCAAACGGAAATGGAAAATGAAGATCAGATTTTTACAAATAAATCGATTTTTGAATGGATTGAAAGGGACGACGTATTGCTTGGCGGGGAATTGACAGGATGGCCCCGCCTGTTGCGCGGCGACGACCAGATGCTCTATTGGATCCAGTCATCGAAGAAAAAAGGGAAAAAAATTGAAGGGCATTTTCCGGGCGCTTCGGAAAAAACCCTTGTGAGAATGAAGCTTCTTGGAGCGGACGGCGATCATGAAGCAATGACGGCAGAGGATGTGGAAAAACGCATTTTACATGGCTATGGGGTCACTTTAAGATATTCCTCCATCCGTCCTGATCTTCCAAATCTATTAAAAGGGATCTTGGAGAAAAAGTTAAATATATTCGACCATCTCATGATGACAACAGATGGCTCAACCCCTGTTTTCCATCGTGATGGCGTGATGGACATGTGCATCCGGCAGGCGCTCGATACCGGAGTCGATCCGATTGATGCGTATAACATGGCGACCTACAATATTGCAAGATATTATAATTTATCCCACTTGCACGGCATGATTGCGACAGGCAGATTTGCCACGTTGAACATTTTGACGGATGAATTCCATCCAAATCCTGAATCGGTATTATCCAAAGGAGTTTGGTTGAAAAAAGAAGGACAAAAAGTGCAGTCTTTGCCGGAAATCGATTGGAATCAGTATTTTGAATCACTTGAAATCGGCTTCGATTTAACCGATGATGATTTCCAATTATCAACGCCAATTGGAATTGAATTAGTGAACGATGTGATTACAAAACCTTATTCCGTCAATTTCCCATTGCACAAAAATGAACTTTCTCCTGATTCCGATGAGAGTTTATTGATTTTAATAGATCGGAAGGGTAAATGGCGAATTAATACAATGCTGAAAGGCTTTGCAAAGAATGTAAGAGGGTTTGCTTCTTCACATCCCAATACCGGAGACATCGTCTTAATCGGAAAAAATAAGCAGGATATCATAAAAGCCTTTCACGAAATGAAAAAGATGAAGGGCGGAATTGTCCTCACAGAAAACAATGAAGTGATTGTGTCGCTCCCATTGGCCGGCGCCGGAAACTTCTATATCGGGAACATGGAAGAGTTGATAGAAAAAGAAGCCGCGCTGAAAGCTGCCTTAAGAGAAAGAGGATATAAGCATACCGATGCGATTTATACATTATTCTTTTTAGAATCAACCCATTTACCTTATATTCGCATCACACAAAAGGGAATTTTTGACGTCATGAAAAAAGAGGTTATGATTCCTTCTGTGATGCGCTAGCTGAAAGGATGAAAAGCATGATTTCAAAAAAAGCGTTGTTTTGTGTTTTCGCCAGCATTTCGCTGCTTGCGGCATGTGGAGATAAAGAAAAAAGCATAGAAGATTCAGAGGAACCGGTTGAACCAATTGAAGAAGAAACGGAAGAATTGTATCCGGCGCCATTCACGGGAGAAATGCTTTCAGAAGAGATCACAATGAGACCTGTTCTTGCGACAATCAATAATCACCCCGCTGCCCGTCCCCAATCCGGCATAGCAAGTGCGGATGTCGTTTATGAGATGCTTGCGGAAGGGGATGTAACAAGATTTTTGGCACTGTACCAATCGGAATTTCCTGAGAAAATCGGTCCAATCCGAAGTGCCCGCTCCTACTTCGTTGAACTGGCGGAAGGACTTGACGCCTTCTACATTGCCCATGGTTTCAGCCCTGAAGCAAAGCGGATGCTTGAGAGCGGCATGGTGGACAACATCAACGGAATGTATTACGATGGCTCATTCTTCAAGCGCTCCAAAGATCGGGTGGCACCGCATAACTCCTATTTTATTACCGACAATTTGGAAGCTGCGGCGGAAAAAGTGAACGCTTCACTTCTCTATCAGAAAAAAGTATCGTATACTTATTATGATAAAGAAGAAAGTCCTAAAACCGGTGTGCAAGCAGACAAAATACAAGTCCGTTACGGCAGGAATGAAAACTTTAACAGCAGCTATACCTATGATTCTGCCAGCAACACCTATACCCGTTCTTCCGGTGGGACAGTGACGACGGATTTATTGACTGGAGAACCGGTGAAGGTATCCAATGTATTAATATTTGAAATGGCGCATACGGTGATTGACGATAAAGGCCGCCGTGACATCGATATTTATTCGGGCGGAAGCGCATATCTCTTCCAACAGGGAATGATGCGGGTCGTTCGATGGGAAAACAAGGATGGCGTTTTAACGGCGGTGGAAAGCGACGGCAGTGAAGTGAAACTTGTACCAGGTCATACATGGATTCATTTTGTTCCAACAAATCCGGGAATCGATGCTTCTGTAACTTACACAGCTTCTGACCAGCAAAGTTGAAAGGGTGATGAAAATGCAGGTTGATAAAATTCGTGGTCCTCAGACAGATCAACTATTCAGAGCAATATTGGAACTACGGGACCTTGAAGAATGTTATAGATTTTTTGACGATTTATGCACAATCAGCGAAATCCAGTCGATGGCTCAACGATTTGAAGTGGCCCACCTGTTGAGATTGAAAAAAACGTATGAAACAATCAAAAAGGAAACAGGGGCTTCCACGGCAACCATTTCCCGGGTGCGCCGCTGTTTCGATTATGGCAACGACGCATATGAGGAAATGTTGAGCCGTTTATATCCCGATGAAAAACCATATGAACCAAAAAAATAAACCCTTAATCAGGTTGTCTTACGCTTCAAAAGCGAAGGCAACTTTTTTGTGCATCCACGCCGATGAAAAATCTGTCCGCTTTTGTGGATGATGAAGTTGTGAATTTCGGAAAGTACAACTTTGAGATATACTAATAAGCACAGAATATGATTAGGAATAGGTGAGACCTTTATGGATTTTAAACATTGGAGACATGCATTTAAAATTGATCCATCGAAAGAACTTTCGGATGAAGATTTGGAAAAGGTATGCGAATCCGGCACAGATGTCATCATCGTTGGCGGAACGGATGATGTGACGTTGGATAACGTGCTCGAACAGCTTGTCCGGATTAGAAGATATTCTGTACCGGTCGCATTGGAAATATCCACGATCGAATCCATCACGCCCGGATTTGACTATTATCTGATTCCAACCGTATTAAACAGCACGAATACAAAATGGGTAAAAGATTTGCATCATGCTGCCATCAAAGAATACGGAGACATCATGGTTTGGGACGAGCTGATCGCGGAAGGCTATGTTATATTGAATCCGGATTGCAAAGCGGCAGGGGCAACGGAAGCCGATGCCAATTTATCGAAAGAGGACGTCATTGCTTATGCAAGACTTGCGGAAAATTACTTTAAACTGCCCATCT
The DNA here is from genome assembly GCF_038593265.1 of Ureibacillus sp. FSL W7-1570. GTDB lineage: Bacteria > Bacillota > Bacilli > Bacillales_A > Planococcaceae > Ureibacillus > Ureibacillus suwonensis. The sequence continues at coordinate 1,963,458 of NZ_CP151979.1, read as the reverse complement.
TTTATTTGGAATACAGCGGTACATATGGGGATGTAGAAATCGTCAAAGCCGTCAAGGAAGTGCTGGAGGACGCGCGATTATTTTACGGCGGCGGCATCAAATCGGCGGCCCAGGCGGAAGAAATGGCCCAATTTGCTGACACGGTCGTTGTTGGAAATGTCATTTATGAAGATTTGAAAGAAGCCTTGAAAACGGTGGAGGCAGTGAAAAGCTTGTCAAAGTGACCGATGAGAAAATAACGGCATTGTAGTATAATAGAACAAACGTTTGGTATAGTGAGGTGCACCATGGAACAGTTGACAAAAAATTTATTGAACGGAATGAATCCACAACAACAGGAAGCGGTCAAAACGACAGAAGGCCCCCTTCTCATCATGGCTGGTGCAGGTTCGGGGAAAACAAGGGTATTGACCCACCGGATTGCATACTTGATTGTAGAAAAACAAGTGTATCCATCCAATATTTTGGCGATCACTTTTACGAATAAAGCAGCAAGGGAAATGCGGGAGCGGATTGATGCACTTCTTGGCAGCGGCATATCCGAAAACATGTGGGTTTCCACTTTCCACTCCATGTGCGTGCGCATTTTGAGAAGACATATTGATCGCATCGGCATTTCCAAAAACTTCTCCATTCTCGATGCTTCCGACCAGTTGACGGCCATTAAAAACGTCTTTAAACAACTCAATATTGATACGAAACAATATGATCCAAGATCCGTTTTATCTGCCATCAGTTCCGCCAAAAATGAATGTATCACAGCGGAACAATATAAAAAGAATGCGAATCCATTCAACCCATTCGAAAAAATGGCGGGGGAAGTGTATGAAGCGTATGAAAAAACCCTTCGGAAAAACCAGTCCCTCGATTTCGATGATTTAATTATCATGACGATTACACTGTTTGAGAGAGTGCCGGATGTTCTTGAATATTATCAAAATAAATTCCAGTATATTCATGTCGATGAGTATCAAGATACGAACCACTCCCAATACAAGCTGGTCAAAATGCTCGCATCGAAATTTAAAAACATCTGTGTTGTAGGGGATTCCGACCAGTCCATTTATCGTTGGCGCGGTGCGGACATTCGGAACATTTTATCCTTTGAAAAAGACTATCCGAATGCCAAAGTGATTTTGCTGGAACAAAACTACCGTTCCACCAAACGGATTTTGCAGGCGGCCAATGATGTCATTTCCAACAACGAAAGCCGCTATCCGAAAGTGCTGCGTACAGAGAATCCAACAGGAGAAAAAATCGTATTTTATACAGCCCGCGATGAACGGGATGAAGCGCAATTCGTCGTGAAAACAATCAAAGAATTGATGGAAACGGAAGGGCGCACGTTAAAGGATTTCGCCATCCTCTACCGCACAAATGCCCAATCCCGTGCAATGGAAGAAGTGTTAGTGAAATCGAATTTGCAATATACGATCGTCGGCGGCACGAAATTCTACGATCGGAAAGAAATCAAGGACCTGCTTGCCTATTTGCGTCTCATTGCGAACAATGACGATGATCTATCATTGGCCCGCATCATCAATGAACCGAAACGGAACATTGGAGCATCCACTTTTGAAAAGATTGCCACATATGCCATTGAAAATGATCTATCCATTTTTAAAGCGCTTTATGAGGTTTCTTCCATTGGTTTGACGCCGCGGGCAATGAACGCCCTTGAAAACTTCCGCAATTTGATTGAAGGATTTTCAAAAATGCAGGATTATTTATCCGTGACCGAATTGGTGGAAGAAGTTATTGAAAAGTCCGGATACCGGGCAATGCTCGAGAAGGAAAACACGATCGAATCCCAAAGCAGACTGGAAAACCTGGAAGAGTTTTTATCCGTGACAAAAGCCTTTGAAGAAAGAAGCGAAGATAAATCCCTTGTCGCTTTTCTAACGGATCTTGCTTTGATCGCGGATATCGATTCACTGGATGAAGAAAACAATTCAAATGAAAGCATTGTCTTGATGACGATGCACTCGGCAAAGGGCTTGGAGTTTCCGGTCGTATTCATCATCGGAATGGAAGAAAATATCTTCCCGCATTCCCGTTCCATTGGTGTCAAAGAGGAGTTGGAAGAAGAACGGCGCTTGGCCTATGTGGGAATCACGCGGGCAGAAGAACGGCTATATTTGACTTGCGCCTCTTTCCGCACCCTTTTTGGACGTCCGAATTCCAACCCGCCTTCCCGTTTCATTGATGAAATTTCAGAGGACATCCTGGATGCCAAATCCTTCAGTTCTGAATACAGGGAAGACAGATTGCCATTTGGACAGAAGAAAACTTCCAATAATGCCCGAATGAACGTCCAACCGAAAGCGAAATTCGCCACACCTCAACGGACAGGCGGCGAGCAAATGCAATGGAAAGTGGGAGACAAAGCCATTCACGGGAAATGGGGTACAGGCGTTGTCGTCAGCGTAAAAGGGGAAGGCGATGATTTGGAATTGGATATCGCTTTTCCAGATAAAGGAATCAAGCGGCTTTTGGCCAAATTTGCCCCAATTACAAAAGCTTAGAGAACATTTCGCAAATTGTGGAGGATGACGATGAAAGATAAAGACCTTGAAAAACGCGTCGCTGAATTGAATAAATTGTTGCATGAATATGCCCATGCGTACTATGTGTTGGATAATCCATTGGTGCCGGACGCCGTCTATGACCAGCTGATGCAAGAATTGATGGCGATTGAAAAGGAGCACCCGGAACTCATTTATCCCGATTCCCCAACACAGCGGGTCGGGGGAAAACCGCTTGAAGGGTTCAATAAAGTGACCCACAGATACCCGATGTTGAGTTTATCCAACGCTTTTAACGAAGAAGATTTGCGGGATTTTGACCGGAAAATCCGCCAGGCCATTGGCGACAAATACAACTATGTGTGTGAGCTGAAAATCGACGGCCTCGCCATTTCATTAAGATATGAAAACGGCATTTTTGTACAAGGCGCTACCCGCGGCGATGGAACAGTGGGCGAAGACATCACGGTGAATTTAAAAACTATCAAAGATATCCCGTTGCGATTAAAAGAGCCTGTAACAATCGAAGTGCGCGGGGAAGCCTACATGCCGAAAAGGTCTTTTCTGGAATTGAATATGGAGCGGGAAGAAAATGGCGAAGACCTTTTTGCCAATCCCCGCAATGCCGCTGCCGGTTCCCTTCGCCAATTGGATTCAAAAATCACCGCTTCACGGAACTTGGCGACCTTTATTTACGGAATCGGCGGAGACGGGGAAGCATACGGAATTGACAGCCACGCGGAAATGCTCGATTACTTGGAATCCCTCGGTTTCCGCGTTAATAAAGAACGGACGCTTTGTGAAACAATTGATGATGTTTTGGCGTTTATTAAAAAGTGGACAACCGAACGTCCAAACTTGCCTTATGAAATCGATGGCATTGTCGTGAAAGTGAACCGATTTGCCCACCAGGAAGAACTGGGAACGACCGTAAAAAGTCCGCGCTGGGCGATTGCTTATAAATTCCCTGCGGAAGAAGCCATCACAAAAGTGCTTCATATTGACTGGACAGTTGGCCGTACGGGAGTTGTGACGCCAACAGCGATTTTGGAGCCGGTAAAACTCGCCGGTTCGACTGTCAGCCGGGCTTCCCTTCATAATGAAGATTTGATTCGCGAAAAAGACATCCGAATCGGGGATACCGTAATCGTTCATAAAGCGGGCGATATCATTCCGGAAGTGGTCCGTGTCATTTTGGAACAGCGCCCGGAAGGCACCGTTCCTTATGAAATGCCAAAAACTTGCCCTGCCTGTGGAAGCGGACTGATCCGCATTGATGATGAAGTGGCGATCCGCTGTGTGAACCCTGCATGCCCTGCCCAAATTGCGGAAGGGATCAAACATTTCGCTTCCAGAAATGCGATGAATATCGACGGCTTAGGGGATAAAATTACGGAATTGCTATTAAAAGAAAACTATATTCGGGATGTGGCGGATCTTTACTTTTTAAAAGTGGACGAGCTGGCCAAATTGGATCGGATGGGACAGCTTTCCGCAACCAATCTGGTCAATGCCATTGAACGTTCAAAAGAAAATTCATTGGAGCGTTTATTATTCGGCCTCGGCATACGCCATGTCGGCGAAAAAGCGGCAAAACTCATTGCGGAGGAATTCGAAACAATGGACCGCATCATGGAGGCAACAGAAGAAGAATTGGTGTCCATCCATGAAATCGGCGAAAAAATAGCCCAATCGGTGGTTTCCTATTTCAAAAAAGAGGAAGCGAGACAATTGATTGCCCGGTTGAAAGAAGCCGGCGTCAACATGACATACAAAGGCAAAAAAGCCAGCACAGCAATAGCGGATAGCCCGTTTGCCGGAAAAACGGTCGTATTGACAGGAAAATTGGAACGATTGACACGCAACGAAGCAAAGGCGAAAATAGAAGAGTTAGGTGGTAAAGTGACAGGAAGCGTAAGCAAAAAGACGGATCTTGTCATTGCGGGAGCCGATGCAGGCTCAAAATTGACAAAAGCGCAGGAACTGGGAATAGAAGTTTGGGACGAAAATCGCTTTATTGAACAATTAGAAGAGTAAAGGGGATTCAGGCAATGAACCGATTTCGCTGGATACCGGCGATGGTCGTTGTTGCAATGCTTGCAGGTTGTGTACCTTCCGTTCGGGAAGATACGGAAGTGGTTGGACCAAATCAAAAATCTGAAGCAGAAGTTGAAACGACAATCATCCCAAAAATGCAGTTAGACGAAAGTTATTATAAAACGCTCATACCATATAAAGAGAGCGCAGCCCGTGGCCTTGTCGTGTCCAATATTTATACGAAATACGACATTAAAGAAGCGGAAGAAGGATTAATGCGCATTTCGCAAAACGAATACAGCACCGACAGCTACTATTTCCAAGAAGGCCAATATTTGGACAGTGAAACGGTAACCAATTGGCTGTCACGGAGCAATAAAAATGAAGAAGGATTGAATCCTCCGGCGGAAGACGGCATGGATCCTGAAAAACGGGCAAAAGAAGCGCCAATTTATTTAGCGCATATTATTGAACAAAACTACTTAAAGAAAACGAGCGACAATAAAGTGGCCCTTGGAGGGATCTCCATCGGCCTCGCGCTGAATTCCATATATTATTATCAAAAAGAACAATACGGCGAATGGTATGATGAACCAATTCCTCAAGCGGAGTTGGAGAAAAAAGGGAAAGAAATGGCGGAGGAAGTGGTCCGCCGCTTGCGTGCCCGTACAGAATTGCAGGATGTGCCAATCTTAGTCGCTTTATTTAAACAGGAAGCCCGCAATTCCATTGTTCCTGGAACTTATTTTGCCTACAGCGTGGCAAAGCCGGGAAAAAGTGATTTGGGAGATTGGGTTGGCATCAATGAAAAATACGTGACCTTCCCTATGTCAACGCCGGAAGACATCTACCGAGATACGAATACGAAATTCCTGAACTTTAAACAAGATATTCTAAAATATTTTTCCAACTATACAAATGTGATAGGCAAAGGGTTTTATCAAAACAATCAGCTGGTCAAATTGTCGGTTGAGGTGCCGATCCAATTTTATGGCACGACAGAGATTATCGGCTTTACTCAATATTTGACAGGCGTTATTATGAAAAGATTCCCGGATAGTGTTGATATTGAAGTAAGCGTTACATCCATCAACGGTCCGGAAGCGGTGATCATAAAAGATCGAAATGAAAAAGAGCCTTTTGTACACATTTATGATTACTGAAATTGGCGCCAAAAATGAATCAAATGTGATGGGAAACAGTGTTGCGGATGACGTAACACTGTTTCAAATTGTTTGAATTTATTTGAAGAAGTGTTTGAAAATATGCTTTTTTTGGAGATAATTGAAAAGTAATCGTATTATTATGGGATTTTCCAATAAACGTGTGATTTTTCAATCGAAAAATGGTATTATTATTGCCAGGTTTATGAAATGTGGAGGTGTAATCAATGGCAAAATTGACGAAGGAAGAAGTAAAGCACATTGCCCACTTGGCTCGTTTGGCAATCTCCGAGGAAGAAGCGGAAAAGTTCACTGAACAGCTCGGGAAAATTACGGAATATGTAGAAACATTAAATGAATTGGATACAACAGATGTGGAGCCAACTTCCCATGTGTTACCAATCGTGAACGTAATGCGTGAAGACGTGGCCAAAAAAGGATTGGAGCTTGAAAAAGTGCTGTTGAATGTAAAAGAACATGAAAATGGCTTAATCAAAGTTCCGCCAATTTTAGAAGAATAAATTCGATTGTTTAATGGCAGCGGCCATTATTTTTGTGTTTGTAAAAATAGATGCTTGTATTTTCCAATTTTATCGATACCCATATTAAAGGAGGGAACTTCATGACGTTGTTAGAACGTTCATCGAAAGAATTACAAGAAGGTTTACATAAAGGTGAATTTAAAATTGTCGATTTGATCAATGAAACCTATAAAAGAATCGAAGAAGTCGATGGAGATGTACAAGCGTTTCTTGCCTTAAACAAAGAAAAAGCACTTGAAGAAGCAAATGAAAAAGATCAAGTGCCGGTGAGTGAACGTGGACCATTGTTCGGTCTTCCTATCGGCATAAAAGACAATATCGTGACGGAAGGCCTTGAAACGACTTGCGCTTCTAAAATTTTGGAAGGGTTCATCCCGATTTATGACGCGACAGTGGTGAAAAAGCTTCGCGAAGCAGGCATGATCACAATTGGTAAACTCAACATGGATGAATTCGCCATGGGTTCTTCAACAGAAACTTCTTATTATAAAAAGACAAAAAACCCTTGGGATCTTGAACGTGTGCCAGGCGGTTCTTCCGGCGGTTCTGCAGCGAGTGTCGCAGCGGGTGAAGTGCCATTCGCATTAGGTACAGATACAGGCGGTTCCATCCGTCAACCTGCCGCATTCTGTGGCGTTGTGGGAATGAAACCGACATATGGCCGTGTTTCCCGTTTCGGAGCCGTTGCCTTCGCATCTTCCCTTGACCAAATCGGGCCAATCACCCGCAATGTATATGACAATGCCTTATTGCTTGAAGTGATTGCCGGCGTGGACCCTAACGATTCCACAAGCGCAGATGTGCCAGTGCCTAACTATGCATCCAAATTGGATGGTGATATCAAAGGGTTGCGCATCGCCGTGCCAAAAGAATTCTTGGGAGAAGGTGTGGAAGAAGGCGTACGCAAATCCGTAATGGATGCCCTTGAAGTGTTCAAAGGTCTTGGCGCAACAGTGGAAGAAGTATCCCTTCCTCACTCCAAGTACGCATTGGCGACTTATTATATCCTGGCATCTTCAGAAGCTTCATCCAACCTTGCCCGTTTCGACGGTATCCGCTACGGTTTCCGTGCTGAAGGCGTGAAAAACTTGTTGGAATTATACAAACAAACACGCGCCCAAGGCTTTGGCGATGAAGTGAAACGCCGCATCATGCTTGGTACGTACTCTTTGTCTGCCGGCACATATGATGCTTACTATAAAAAAGCGCAACAAGTCCGTACATTAATCAAACAAGACTACGATAAAGTGTTTGAAGATTATGATGTGATCGTTGGTCCAACAACACCAACACCAGCATTCAAAATCGGCGAAAACATTGACGATCCATTAACAATGTACGCAAACGACATTTTAACAATTCCAATCAACTTGGCGGGGGTACCTGCAATTTCGATTCCATGCGGATTTGAAAACGGCTTGCCATTAGGCTTGCAAATCATCGGCAAACACTTCGATGAAGAAACGGTATACCGCGCTGCATACGCATTTGAACAAGCAACAGATTTCCATAAACAATCTCCTAGATTGGAGGGTAAATAATATGAACTTTGAAACAGTCATTGGTCTAGAAGTACACGTTGAATTAAAAACGGAATCCAAAATTTTCTCGACTGCACCAAACCAATTCGGTGCGGAGCCAAACACAAATACAACAGTTTACGACCTTGCATATCCGGGAGTGCTTCCTGTTTTAAATAAAAACGTTGTGGAATACGCAATGAAAGCGGCTCTTGCTTTAAACATGAAAATCAACCAACATACGAAATTTGACCGGAAAAACTATTTCTATCCGGACAATCCGAGCGGCTACCAAATTTCCCAATATGATAAACCAATCGGCTATGATGGATGGATTGAAATCGAAGTTCCGGAAAAAGACGGTCAACCAGGCTATACAAAACGAATCGGCATCACACGTCTTCATATGGAAGAAGACGCCGGTAAATTGTTGCATGGCGATGGCTACTCCCTTGTAGACTTCAACCGTAAAGGGACTCCGCTTTTGGAAATCGTTTCTGAGCCGGACATCCGCACACCTGAAGAAGCGTACTTATATTTGGAAAAATTAAAATCCATCATCCAATACACAGGCGTATCCGATGTGAAAATGGAAGAAGGTTCATTGCGCTGCGACGCGAACATTTCCCTTCGCCCATACGGACAAAAAGAATTCGGTACAAAAACGGAATTGAAAAACTTGAACTCTTTCAACTTTGTTCGTAAAGGACTTGAATACGAACAAAAACGCCAAGCGGAAATCTTAATGAGCGGTGGCGTGATCAGACAAGAAACACGCCGTTTTGATGAAAAAACAGGCAAAACGATCTTGATGCGCGTCAAAGAAACAGCGGAAGACTACCGCTACTTCCCAGAACCGGACTTAGTGCATCTTGTGATTGATGATGAATGGTTGGAACGCGTAAAAGCTTCCATTCCTGAGCTTCCAGATGCCCGCAAAAAACGCTACATCGAAGAACTTGGCTTAACTGAATACGATGCAAACGTATTGGTTGTGAACAAAACACTTTCAGATTTCTTCGATGAAATGGTGAAATTGGGCGCCGATGCAAAACTTTCCGCCAACTGGTTGATGGGCGACGTTTCCGGATACTTGAATGCAGAACAAGTGGAAATCACGGAAACAAAATTAACGCCTGAAAACTTGGCTGGATTAGTAAAATTGATTTCAGACGGCACAATTTCATCCAAAATTGCGAAGAAAGTGTTCAATGAATTAGTGAAAAACGGTGGAGACCCTGAAAAAATCGTCAAAGAAAAAGGCATGGTTCAAATTTCAGATCCAAACGTACTTCTTCCGATTATTACAGAAGTGCTTGACAACAACCCGCAATCCATCGAAGACTTCAAAAACGGTAAAGACCGCGCAATCGGCTTCTTAGTAGGTCAAATCATGAAAGCGACTAAAGGACAAGCCAACCCGCCAATGGTCAACAAATTATTGCTTGAAGAAATTAATAAACGATAAGTTAAGAGGTTTTTCTGCGCCGCATAAGCTGTTATGGCTTATGCGGCTTTTCATTATTTGAATTGAATGAGGGCTTTATCTGATAGTTGATAGGATTGTAGAATTGCAAATCGTGCGTAGACCACTTTATTTAGTGTGCTTACTTCCACATTTCGTGCGGATGAGGACCCATTTCGTGCATTTGCTACTTTAATTCGTGCGGATGCTGCTTTATTTAGTGCGTGTATCTTCCCATTTGGTGCGGATGAGAACCCATTTCGTGCATTTGCTACTTTAATTCGTGCGGATGCTGCTCTATTTAGTGCGTGTACCTTCTTATTTGGTGCAGATACTGCTTCGTTTCGTGCGTTTGTTCCTATATTTTGTGCGTATGCAACTTCAATTCGTGCGTTTACTTCCTCAATTAGTGCATATACAACAGCAATTAGTTCGGATGGAACCACATTTGGTGCGGATACTATCCTCACTCTTATAAATATCTACTCAACTCCTGCAAAATCAAAAACATTGCCAATCCCTCCCTTTCCATGCAGAATAGAACAAAAGGGGGTTATCACGTGAAAACAGAACAACAATATTTTGAACAAGGGATTTCCATAGCGGAATACATGGACAGAATGAAAACGAATTTAAAAGAAGGAAGCTATGAAATCTACAACAATTTTACGATTGATGAAAATGACGAACTTATCGCCTTACTGAAAGAAAAAAAGCCGCGCATTTTAGCCATTACAGAAGATTGGTGCGGGGATGCCATGCTCAATAACCCGATCATCCGCAAAATTGCCGAAGCTGCCCAACTAGACATTCGCTGCGTTTACCGGGATGAAGACACAGACTTGATCGACCGTTACTTGACAAACGGAGGAAGGGCCATTCCAATCTATTTATTTCTCGATCAAAACGGACAAGTAATTGGAAAATGGGGGCCAAGAGCACCTGAACTGCAGCAAATGGTGGTGGAAGCTAGAGCAAAATTGCCGGAAAAAGATGATCCAACATTTGAAGAAAAGCAAAAAGAATTGTATACTACATTGCAGGAGAAATTTGTCAAAGACCCGCAATGCGCGAAATGGGTTTATGAAGATATGAAAAAAGTTATAATAGAGATGTTGTCTTAAATAAACATCGATAGAAAGAAAAAATACCCTTCCACTGGACGGGGAATTTTCTATTGTTCAATCTCTTTTTGATCCTGGAACTTTCCTGATTACATAAGCGTTGATAAATTAAATGATAATAAAATAGGATGGCGAAAATATGAAAAGAGCGAGAATTATTTATAATCCAACATCAGGCAGAGAACTTTTCAAAAAGCATTTACCAGAAGTGCTGGAGAAGCTGGAAATGGCCGGCTATGAAACTTCCTGCCATGCAACGACGGGAGCAGGGGATGCAAAGGAGGCAGCCGCAAAAGCGGTGGAACGGGGATTTGATATTGTTGTTGCAGCAGGCGGGGATGGCACATTAAACGAAGTCGTATCCGGAATCAGTCCATTTGAAAATCGTCCGAAACTCGGTGTCATTCCAATGGGGACAACGAACGATTTCGCCCGTGCCCTCCATATCCCGAGAAAAATTGAGGATGCCGTTGATGTCATTGTAAAAGGTGACACAATCCCGGTTGACGTTGGATTATTAAATGAGGAGCGCTATTTCATCAACATCGCAGCCGGTGGACGCATCACGGAATTGACCTATGAAGTGCCAAGCAAAATGAAAACGGTTTTGGGTCAGTTGGCATACTATTTGAAAGGGCTCGAAATGCTTCCTTCCATCAAAGCGACCAACATGCGCTTTGAAATTGATGATGAAATATTCGAAGGGGAAGTGATGGCCTTCTTATGCGCCCTTACGAATTCCGTCGGCGGTTTTGAAAAAATCGCTCCCGATTCCAGCATCAATGACGGCAAATTCACGATGATGATTTTGAAAAAATGCAGTTTGGCCGATTTCATCAAAGTGCTGACATCGGCTCTCCGCGGCGAACATTTAAGCGACCCGAATGTCATTTATCGCAAAGCCAGCATCGTGAAAGTGACGTCCGATGAAGAAGTGCTGATCAATTTGGATGGTGAATTGGGAGGAAAAGCGCCGGCCACTTTCCAAAACTTGAAACGGCATATTGAAGTGTTTGTGCCGATTGATAATATCCGTGAACTCGACCGTGTGTAATTCCCGATGGAAGAACCTATACAAATGCTATGAAGCGTTTGTATAGGTTTTTTTTATTGACGCAAAATAACTGGGGATGAAAGGGGTTCATAGAAAATGTATAAAAAGCAGGAAAAATGGTTGATTTATTTATCCTTTGGCGTTGCCATCATTATGCTTCTTTCCATCATCGGGAGAATCTTCGGCAGTTAGGAGGTGCCACGAATGAACGAGTCCGCCGTGTTTTGGAGCCGGTTGTTGACAGAGCTGACGTTAACCTTTCATATTATTTACGCAACGATTGGCGTTGGAGTGCCTTTAATGATTATGATTGCCCAGTGGGTTGGGATGAAGAAGAACGATGAACATTATATTCTCCTGGCCAGAAGGATTACGAGGGGATTTGTCATCACGGTGGCCGTCGGGGTGGTGACCGGAACGGCGATCGGTTTACAGCTTTCCCTGTTGTGGCCCAATTTTATGCAGCTGGCAGGACAAGTCATTGCACTGCCGCTGTTCATGGAAACATTCGCTTTCTTCTTTGAGGCGATCTTTTTGGGGATCTACTTATATACGTGGGACCGGTTTGATAATCAAAAAAAGCATATGCTTCTTCTCGTTCCGGTTGCCATTGGCGCATCCATTTCCGCCGTTTTCATCACCATCGTGAATTCGTTTATGAATACGCCGCAAGGATTTGAAGTGGTGAGCGGCCAACTTGTGAACATCCAGCCGCTTGTTGCCATGTTCAACCCATCCATGCCGACGAAAGTGGCCCATGTTTTAGCTTCCGCCTACATGACCTCCGCCTTTTTATTGGCATCCATTGCAGCCTATCGGTTGTTGAGGGGATCAAATCATCCCTATTATAAAAAATCGCTGTTTCTCATGATGAAGATGGGCTTGATTTTCTCCATCGCCACAGCGGTCATCGGCGACTTTTCAGGAAAGTTTTTGGCGGAATATCAACCGGAAAAATTGGCCGCAGCCGAATGGCATTTTGAAACGGAAGAAGCGGCTCCTCTCATTTTAATGGGATTCATGGATGAGGAGCAAAATATTAAATTTGCCATTGAAATCCCTTATCTGTTGAGCATTTTGGCTTACGGAAATCCAATGGCGGAAGTGACCGGGCTGAACGACTTTCCGGAAGATGAAATTCCGCCGCTTTATATCCATTATTTATTTAACCTCATGGTGTTGATTGGAACGGCAATGATACTTGTGTCTGTTCTGTATGTGGCAGGAGTATGGAGGGGATGGGGGTTTATTCACCGTCCTTGGTTCCGATGGGTTACCGTTCTGGGCGGGCCATTAACCATCATCGCCATTGAAGCGGGTTGGTGGCTCGCGGAAGTGGGGAGACAGCCGTGGATTTTACGGGGATATATGCGGACAGCGGAAGGCGCGACGACAAGCGATCAGGTGGATCTGATGTTTATTTTATTCTGCATTTTATATCTTGTTTTGGGGATTGGAAGTGTCGTTGTATTAAGAAGAATGTACTGTTTAAACCCGATTGAGCGGGAAATCGAAGACCGGATGGCTGAAATGAAAGGGGTCGGACGATGAGTCTTGAAGTGTTGGGAATAATCGTGTTATGGATTTTTCTTTTCGGATATGTCATTGTGGCTTCCATTGATTTTGGCGCCGGTTTTTTCAATGCGTACAGCTTATTGACGGGAAGATCCCATATTTTATCGAACATCATTCAGCGGTATTTATCGCCGGTATGGGAAGTGACCAACGTTTTTTTGGTGTTTTTCTTTGTCGGCATCGTCGGGTTCTTTCCCAAAACCGCCTTTTATTACGGCACGGTTTTGTTGGTGCCCGTAAGCATTGCGATCATTTTATTGGCGATCAGGGGTTCATATTACGCCTTTGAATCATACGGGTCGAGGGGGCATAAAGGATATGCCTTCGCGTATGGGGTATCCGGCTTATTGATTCCATCCTCCCTTTCCGTCGTGCTGACGATTTCGGAAGGGGGATTTGTGGAGATCGTTGACGGCTCCCCTGTCCTTGATTATTGGGCGCTTTTCACAAGCCCTTTGACGTGGAGCATCGTTCTCTTAAGCATTGCCATCGTACTGTATATTTCCGCCGTGTTTTTAACATGGTATGCATGGAAGGCGCAAGATCTGAATGCTTCTGAACTGATGAGAAAATACGCGCTCACATGGTCGGGTCCCTTAATGTTAATGGCGGCGGCGATCATTATTCAAATGCAGGAGCATAACCCGGACCGGTTCCGTAATATGATTTCCATTTGGCCGATGTTTGGCGTTTCCGCAATTTTATTTTTGTTGACGGTCTGGCTGTTGTGGAAGAAACGGGGTCTCGGGCTTTCGGTCGGATTGTTGATTCTTCAGTTTCTATTCGCCTTTTTTGCATACGGCATTTCCCATTATCCGTATTTGTTGTATCCATATTTGACCATTTACGAAGGATTCACGAATCAGGAAATGGCCATCGCGTTGGTCATTGCCTTTATTGCAGGGCTCTGCCTGCTCATTCCATCCCTCTATTTAATATTCCGGTTGTTTGTGTTTAACAAGGAGTACGTGACGGGGAACCAAAAAGATTTTCATGCGTAGGAGGGTTTGCGATGAATGAATTTATGATGTTTGTGGCCCCTTTTTTGATGGTCCTGCTTTCGTTGGTGGTCGCCTTTTTTACGGCCCCTTTGGATCAAGGGGTAAGGGAAGAAGAAAAATAAACTCCCGCTCAAACTGCGGGAGTTTTTTATTTGGGTTCACGGGAAGAAGCCATTTTTCCGCCCGCTTTAAATAATAACGGAATCAAGGTGAGTAGAAGGCTTCCAACCGCAATGGTCGATATGATAAGCTCTTTCCAAGTAATATAATGGTTTTGGAACATTCGAACGATGATGAATGTATTGATGGGAAGGTTCAGGAATAATCCTGTGAGAAGCCCGGGGGCATACTGTTTCATCAAAATCGTTGCAATCAGGTGCGGAAAAATCGCATTCACGATCATGGAACCCAAAAATCCGATGAAAACCCATTTGGCCAATTCTGATTCAGGCTTATAGAAAAAATAAAATGCGGATAAATAAGCCAGGATAGTAATGACAGTCACGGCAAAACGAAATTCACCCGGGGTAACGGGTTTATGAAACATCGAAGCTTGTTGTGACCATTCCGGCAACCAAATGGCTTCCTCGATATTATGAAGGGTAATGGCAATGCAAAACAATGCGACAAGATAAAAGTCCATCTTCATCCACCCAATACATAGTGATACTTCAATTTTACAAGCGGTTCGGAAAAAATGAAATTTCAATATATCCTTATTCTATTTTGAGGTAGAATAATATTTGTTTGATTTTAATAAAAACTCCGTGCGACAAAGAAAAACGAAATGGAGGACGGAACTCAATGACAGCACCCGTAAAGAAAAATGATCGAGTAACGGTTTATATAGAAGATTTGACCCATGATGGCTTAGGCGTGGGGAAAGTGGATGGGTATCCATTATTTATCCATGGAGCGTTGCCTCAAGAAACCGCGGAAGTGCATGTATTAAAAACGTTAAAAAGCTACGGCTTTGCGAAAATTGTTGAATTGAAAGAGCCTTCACCGGACCGGGTGGAAGCGCCTTGTATATATTTCGAAAAATGCGGCGGCTGCCAATTGCAACATTTATCTTATGAAGCCCAGTTGCAATGGAAAGAAAACATGGTTCGCAAGGTCATGAAACGCATTGGAAAAATTGATGCACCAGTACGACCAATCAAAGGAATGGAACACCCTTGGAATTACCGCAACAAATCGCAAATCCCTTTTGCTATGAGTGAAACAGGTCCAATTGCAGGTTTCTATAAAGCGAGAACCCATCAAATCGTTGATATGGAGCGCTGCCTCATTCAAATGAGTGAGGCGGATATCATCATGGCCAATTTGAAAAAAGAGTTGGAGAAGATCGGGATCGAGCCTTACAATGAAACGACTCATCAAGGAATGTTGCGCCATGTGATTGTGCGGACAGGAAGAGCTACTGGCGAAGTGATGGTGGTGCTCGTTACAAAAAAACGCAAATTTCCTCAGAAGGATGCGGCGGTGGAAGTGATTCGAAAGCTCATTCCGCATGTTACATCCATCGTACAAAACGTGAACAGTGAAAAAACGAATGTCATTTTAGGAAAAGAAACGATTGTGCTGTGGGGTCAGGAAACGATTGAAGATACCATCGACGACATCCGGTTTGAAATCTCTGCCCGCTCCTTTTACCAAGTAAACCCGATTCAAACGGAAGTATTATACAACCAAGCTTTGAAATATGCAGGGTTAACGGGAGAAGAAACAGTGATTGACGCCTATTGCGGCATCGGAACAATATCCTTGTTTTTAGCAAAAAAAGCAAAACAAGTGATGGGGGTTGAAATTGTAGAGGAAGCCATTGAGGACGCAAAACGCAATGCAGAGCTGAACGGTTTTACAAACACTTACTTTGAATCTGGACCTGCGGAAGAAGTAATTCCTCGTTGGTATCAGGAAGGAAAACGCGCGGATGTGCTCGTTGTGGACCCGCCGCGCAAAGGCTGCGACCAGGCATTGCTGAACACCATCATCGAATTCAAACCAAAGCGGGTGGTGTATGTATCCTGCAACCCTTCCACTTTAGCGCGGGACTTGCGCATTTTGGAAGACGGGGGATATAAAACGATGGAGATTACCCCAGTGGACATGTTTCCGCAGACGACGCATGTTGAATGTGTGTCGCAGATAGTTTTAAAATAAAAAAATGAGGCAAGATAAGGTTTCTCTCTTGCCTCTATGCAATTTTTGGTGTGGCAAACCGGTAATGAATTATTGGTGTACCGTCCTCTTTTACCTCGATTCGATTAATCAGTCGATGGAGAATATCCTCGGTTAATTCATCGAAATTTAGGAATTGAAGTAATTCCTTTTTGAGCTTTTCAATTGTTTCGATTACATCCTCGCTTTCCATCAATGAAAGAAGTTCATTTTTCTGTTCCATTAATTCAGTTAAATCCTTGTTCGTTGCTTCAATACTCTCTTGATATTCTTCATTGGTAATGATTCCGTCAGCTAACAGGTTGATGAATTTCCTTTTTCGATTTTTTAAAACATCCATCTGTTTGTTAATCTTATTGATTTTCTTTTGAGAATCCGATTTTGTACTTTTCGATTTTCTCTCCATCTTCTTTATATATTGCTCTTTGTCAATTTGATGAATTAAGGATTTTATGTCATTTAGAATTGTTTCTTTTAAAAAATCCTCTTTTATTGTGTGGGCGGTACAAGCTTTTTTTCCATGACGCGCATAAGCCCCACAAATGTATCCGTCTCGATTGCTTCGGAACCACATACCTGTACCACAATCGGCACAAAAGAGGACATTAGTAAAAAGATGTATCTTGGGTGCTGTAATATATTTTCTTCTCTGCTCTAATTGATTTTGGACAGCATCAAACGTTTCCCTAGATATAATTGGCTCATGTGCATTTTTGATAATAAACTGTTCTTCTTTAGGAACGTTTTTTCTTCTTTTACTTGTTACACTTACTGTCGTTGTTCTTCCTTGAACAAGATCCCCAACGTAATGGGGATTTGTCAAGATGCATCTAATTGTAGAATCATGCCACTTATCTCCTGCGTTTGCTTTTCCAGCTATTTGAGCAGGGGTTGGAATCCCTTCATTATATAGGCGTCTTGCAATACTTTGTCGTCCGTTTCCTTCCAAATATTCTTTGAAAATTCGTCTAACAATATTTGGTGTTTCATCATTTCGGATATACAATTTTCCATCTCTTACTTCATACCCATATGGAGGGTTTGATCCTTTAAAAAGTCCACTTTTTGCTCGAGTCTTTAATGTCTCTTTCACACGATTACTCGTGTGTTTTTGTTAAGCTAAAAATGAGCCACCAACGCAATTGAAATGAGAGCCACTTTATATCAAAATAGTCCTAACTGTAAATAGTTAGGAGGATATAGAGGTGATTAGTTTGGAGAAAAAGCAATTAGTACTGATTGAGTACTATCAGCACAATATGAGCCAACGTCAAATTGCAGAAAAGCTCAAAATGTCTCGTAATACCGTAAAAAAATACATTGAGCAAGATCTAGCAGCTAGACAACAAGACACAAGGAATTTACCAATTACAGATAATTACGTTACGTCTCCAGCATATAAAAAGCGTAATGGAAAAAAGAGAGCTTTAACAAACACAGTGATGAAACGTATTCGCGAAATGATGAAACAGAACAAAAATAAGCGTGAAGTGAATATGCATAAGCAACAATTAAAGATTATTGATATACATGAAAAACTTTTAGACGAAGGTTTTAAAATTGGCTACACTACGGTTCGCAACTTCGTGAATCGTGAGGAAAAGAAGGAAAAAGAAGTCTTCATTCGTCAAGAGCCAACAGCTGGTCGTGAAATTGAGTTTGATTGGGGAGAAGTAAAATTATTCATTGACGGTAAGCTAAGAAGTCTTTCAATGGCTGTATTTACGTTAGCCTATAGCAATGATCGTTATGCCCGACTCTATGAATCGGAAACAATGGTTTGTGTACAGGATGCACACGTAAAATGTATTGAAGCCTTGGGCTTCGTACCGAATGTTTTTACATACGACAATATGCGTACCGTCGTCAAAAACTTTATTGGTTACGACCGCTTTATTACCGACGGTATGAAAAGTTTATCTTTGCATTATCATTTTCAGATTCGACTTTGTCAGCCTCGTAAAGGCAATGAAAAAGGCCACGTAGAGCGAAGTGTAGAATATATACGCCGGAAAGCATTTGCGCACCGTGATACGTTTACTTCTTTAGAAGAGGCACAGGAATATTTAGTTTCGATCATCGAAAAATTAAATCAACGTCCTCATTATTTGAAGGAGAAAACACATCATGAATTGATGTTGGAACAAAAAGCTGAACGTGCGGTAGCTTAACAGCTGCACCATTCGATCCGGCAGAATTAGTAGAACTACGTGTGGACAAATATAGTACTGTTACCTATCGGCACAACCGATATTCTGTACCTGAGGGGCATGTAGGAGAATATATTAAGTTAAAAGCTCGTGCTGAGGAAGTGCTTCTGTTTAGTGAAGGTGAATGTATCGCAAAGCATAAACGAAGCTGGCAAGTGCATGTCTGGGTGATGAATATTTACCACTATTTAAACAAGCTACAAAAGAAAAAAGGTGCCTTAGCCCAAAGTGAATGTTTGAGCCAAGCACCAAAACAAATAAAAAATATCTACCAACGTTATTATATCGGAAATGAAAAAGATTTTCTAGAGCTGCTTGTTTATACCAAAGAACGAGATTGCCTAGCAAGAGTATTAGAAGTCATTACTGAACTAGAAAAGAACCCTTTGGTTCAACTAACAACTGAAAAAATCATTTTCTTAGCAGAACAATCAGCGGAAGTACGTACTGTTCTAACTGGCCAAGATGATGTCGCCAGCCAATCCTTAGATAATCTCTCTTCATTAGCAGCGTTATTTCATTCTAAAGGAACAGGAGTGGTTCATTAATGGACAAGCAAAAAGAAATGATTGATATGTGCAAAGAATTACGTTTACCAAGTATTCGTTCTTTACTTGAACAGGAAGTCTTACTTGAACAATATACATCGCCAGCTGAGTTTCTTTATTTCGCTTTAAAACAAGAAATGGAGGATCGTTACGTACGAGCAAAAGCTAACCGAATTCGATTAGCCAATTTTCCAGAGAAAAAACTGTTAGAAGAATTAGATGTAGAGGCACTGCCGCAAAATGCGGCGGTCCGCCTTCCTCATTTGAAAGAGCTAAAGTTTATTCAGGACAAGCAGAATGTGTTATTAATTGGCTCACCTGGTACTGGTAAAACCCATCTTGCGATTGGATTAGGAATCGAGGCCTGTTTAGCAGGCTATAAAGTGTATTTCACGAGTGTAGCCTCACTTGTGAATCAATTAAAGGAAAGCCGTTCCGCAAGAACGTTACGCTCGTTTGAATTGAAATTTGAAAAGTATGATTTAGTCATCATTGACGAACTTGGCTACATTTCGTTCGATAAAGAAGGAGCAGAGCTTCTGTTTACGCACTGATCGTTACGTGCCGGTCGAGCAGCAACGATTATTACAAGTAACCTCACATTTGAACGTTGGGAAGAGGTCTTCCATGATCCAGTTTTAACCTCAGCGTTAACCGATCAACTCACGCATCGTGCACACATCATTAACATGATTGGTGGATCTTACCGAATTTTAGAAACGAAAGAATGGATGGAACAGAGCAACTTTTAGTGGCTCACATTTTAATTAACAATTGGCTCAAATTTAACTTGCGAAATACAAGGGCCATTTAATTAAATATACAATATTCAACAAATTTCTATAGAACCTTTATGAAATGACAATTTATTACTAGCATTATTGTAAGTACACTTAATAAATTGAGTGTTTAACTGAAACAAAACACTAAAGAAGATAGAAATTAACAAGCCTTTCATCTATTTAGCGAGTTACACAAAATATAAGATATGGGGAATTATGTGTGGGGTGATGGCGATTGAAACTGTCTGATCCATTTGTCAGATAAATAAATTTAGAAGTTAAAGAACATGGCGAAGAAGAAAAAAGATAGAATTGAATCATAGGGGACTCCTTGATTTGATGGGTGTTTCTTATTGATACTTACAAGCGTGTCAAGCGGTGTGATTAGGAATAAATAGTTTAAAAAGGAGTAAAAAACCTTTGTTGAACGAGAGCAGATTATTTAAAGAAAGGTTTCTTTATATTTAGCTGAATAATATAGGTAAAGATTAAAGGAGAAGAGGAGTGTGTAAACAAAAGTGACTTGGAGAGAGGACGATAAATGGAAAGTTGTGTTTCCAGAGCAAAAAATTTTTCTAATGAAGCACCATAATTGGGCATTTGTTGCATGGGATTTAGCTCGTGACAAGGGGTGGATTCAAAACAATGCAAAGCTATTTCATGTAGACCAGCACCTCGATGCTGTAAACGATGGAGCAATGGTTCCAGGTCTGTTACAAGCTAAGGGATTAAAGGAACTGTCATCTCTAACGGAAAGTAAATTAGGGAATGAAACAATTGTAGGAATAGATAACTTCATATGGGCTGGTTTTGCAAGAGAAACAATCCAAACAATAGTTTATGTTTCTCCAGAAGATAAAGATGGGTTATTCGATCAAGAGTCTCACTCACTTTACCTGCAAAAACATCTCCCCAAAAAACGGATAGAGAAACTTTGGGGGATTCATTGGGATTCAATAGAGATGCTAGAGTTTGCTAAGGAGATGAATCTCATGAACTCATATACAGAAGGACATTCCTTAATCTTAGACCTGGATTTGGACTTCTTTGCGTTCCAAAGTAAAACTGAATCTGGACATACTTGCTACATTCTAAAGGATACAGAGGAAATACGAAGGGACTTGCGTTCCCTGAGAGAAATGTATTCATGGGATGTCATTACTGTTGCTCTCTCTCCTGAACATTGGTATATTGGCGGGCCAGATAATGCAGAATATGTCTTAAAACTATTCCTTGAAGAGTTCCAAGTTGACCTCTCACAAGGTAGGGATTGGTCCGTTTTAGAAGAAAATTTATAATATGTTGTTCAATTTCTCTTTTTTGTTGTTGGCAAAACTCTGCTCTCTCTTTCTTTAATGGAGTAAGTTCTGTTAAACAATTATTAATACAAAAATAGATTGAAACAGGAGGTAAATCTGTTGGAAACAAAATGGCGAAGTAGATTGTCTGACCATAAATATATTAAAGGGAAAATTATTACTCCTATGAATTCAATACTTGGAGATAAATTAGCATTAAACTCTTGGACTAAAGAAAGATTACCAGAGTATCTATGGTTGGGATTAATACTACTCCATTACGGTAGAAAAGAAGGATTAGAAATTGGACAAAGAATCCTATATTTATTATCAAGATTAGATATAGATATTTATAAACCAAAAATATCTCAAATAACAAATGCTAAGGAACAAGAACAAAGGGAAATTTATGATATAATCAATCGTTTTGTCGAGCCAGCTGTTTTATCTCCTCTCACAATTTTATTTCGAGGTGATAAGTATGAACTGTTTAACAAATACTTTTACGTTAGAGAGCAAACTGTGGAGTATAGGTTATCAATAATCAGGGAGGCTGTTAAAGAGTTTAATGATCCACAATCTAATACAACTACTGATCTTCGATATCTTATTATTTGTTTACCATTATATATAGGGAAAATAAATTTGTTCGAAGGTCTTAATGGGGTGGAGGCTATCAAAAATTATAGCCTAATTGAACATGAAGATGAAAGAATGAGATTATACAGATCATCTATAAGATCTTTAGAGGGGTTAGACTTTGAAGAAAAGAACGACAGTTACATTTCCTATTTTTGGAGTGAGTTAGGAATGCTAACTGATTGTAAACCCATGTATATAGAGTTTCGTGAGCAAATTTCAGATGTAAATTTATTCATTGATGATACTAAAAAAGTATTAGAACAATTACTGTTAGAGAATAAAAAAAATTTATTAGAAGATGCAAAATTTAATGTACTACTAGGATCAACAGTATATATGACAAAAATATTTGAAGAACTAATTGATAAAAAATTGGAAAACTCTATTTTAGGGCGACATGCTTTTAGAACTATTTTAGAAGTTTACATTATGATGAAGTATTTGTTAATGAATGAAAATACAAATTCAAGTATTTTTTTAGATTATCAACTTTATGGAGTAGGAAAATATAAACATGTTTTGTTAAGAGCAAGAGAAAGTTCAATTGTTGATGAAAATAGCCATATTGAAATACCAATATTAAATGCACTTGTAAATGAACCTATGTTTGAGGAGTTTTTAGATATAGATGTTCGATACTTTGATACACAATCTATTAAAAAGAAGTTTGAAATAGTAGATGAAAAGGAATTATATGAAATTTATTATGAATATGATAACAACTATGTTCATGGCTTTTGGGGAGCAATACGAGAAAGTTCAATGATATTTTGTGACAACCCACTCCATAAATACCATTCGATACCTGATATAGAGAATTATCAAAAGTTACCGAGCGTTATTTATGATACAGAGAAAGTTTTTAGAAAGCACATAGAATTGTTAGCAAGTCAATATGAATTTCCAGATTGGTATAAACAGAAATATAAGGAGTTAAACTATGGAATTTAACAGTCCTGTATTAAACAAGATTCAGAAAGAATATAGTGATTTATTAATAAAGTATCAGCCATTTGTGTTGAAAGAAGATTTAGATTCAAATACTATTTTAAAAATAATAGATGAGGTCAAAATTTTTTGGCTTAAAAGATTAAGTTTGTTGGTTTTTGAAAATGATAGGCGTCCTAATTCAATTGAAAGTTTACTGTTATCGGGTGCTATATATTTAGATATAGATGATTTTGAACATTATTATTTCAAATTATTTGGAGATTACCATGTAGTTCCAGACCCTATATTGAAAATGGAACCTTTTTTTAGGATACCAGATGATAAGTTTGTAGATAAAAATACTATAAGAATTTTTAAAACCGCTTTTCATGATACGTTAAATCTGTTAAATAATATTGAAAACACAATCCATATTCTACCGATTAAATCAATGTTATTGAAATATGAAACTAAAAACGAAGATTTTATAAATAAGTTTTATTGGATTTTTATTTCAAGCATACTTAATACTAAAGTAAGTGGAAAACAGGAATTTTATGAGAAATTTAGAACGATATCAGACATCGAAAGTAAGATCGACGAATTTATTTTGAACAATCTAGTATACATTGACTCCACAGACTCTCAAATGACCTTAGAACAACGTTGTGAAAGATATAAAAAAGAATATCCCCAATTTCAAGATTTATCTAATATTGATGTATTTAACATAGCAACGTATTCATATGTTGCACAAACATTGGAAATCTTACTAACCTCTTTGGCATTAGGTTTTACTCCATATATTAGACATGATGTGACGTTTAGATATTTTTTATTATTAAAAGACACTTTTATTGATGATGTTCAGACTAAATTAATGATTGAGAAATCTATAATTTTTAATATTATGTATAATACAATTCCATTAGAAACACTATCTAAATTCAAATATGGAGAATACATTAAGCGGATAAAAGGTAAAAAACTTTTAGAAAATATACTAAATAATTTAAAAGAACTTAACATTAATATCATTCATGGAGGAGTAAAAACAGTTCAAGAGATAATCCTAGATGAAGTCAATAAAGTATTAGATATGTCATAAGTAAAATACTTCTGATTTAGAGTGGGAATTTGCAGGGATTTTTGCTGATGATGGTATCAGCGGCACAAATACAAAAAATCGCGACGAATTTAATCGAATGATTGATGAGTGTATGGCTGGGAAAATTGATATGGTTATTACCAAATCAATAAGCCGATTTGCTAGAAATACCTTGGACTGTCTACAATACATCAGAAAACTTAAAGATAAAAATGTTGCGGTATATTTTGAGAAAGAAAATATCAATACACTGGATGCCAAAGGTGAAATTATGCTTACCATTATGGCATCCTTAGCGCAACAAGAGAGCCAGTCATTAAGCCAGAATGTAAAGCTTGGCTATCAATACCGATACCAACAGGGAGAGGTAATGGTCAATTGTTCTAGGTTTTTAGGATATACCAAAGATGAAAATAAGCGATTAGTAATTGTGCCGGAGGAAGCTGAAATAGTTAAAAGGATTTACCGAGAGTATCTTGAAGGCTCAAGTATGGATAAAATCAAAAAAGGACTTGAAGCTGATGGCATACTTACGGGAGCGGGAAAAAAGGTGGCATACCAGTACTATAAGGAAAATATTAAGCAATGAAAAATACATTGGTGATGCACTGCTCCAAAAAACTTATACGGTAGATTTTCTTACAAAAAAGAGGGTTGTGAATAATGGAATCGTACCTCAGTATTATGTAGAGAATAACCATGAAGCCATTATCCCGCGTGAAATTTTCATGCAGGTACAAGAAGAGTTAGTTCGTAGAAGTAGAGGACATATAAGTACTAGTGGAAAGAAAAGAAACTTTAGTTCAAATCATGTGTTTTCACAAATTATCTTCTGTGGTGAGTGTGGCGAAATATACCGTAGAGTTCATTGGAATAACCGAGGTAAAAAATCGATTGTTTGGAGATGCGTCAGTAGACTTGAGAATACAGGGTTAACTTGTCATTCCCGAACTGTGCTGGAGGATATGATAGGCCTTGCTACGGTTGATGCAATTAATAAACTAATAGGGCAAAAGGATGGCTTTTTAACTATCTTAAAGGAAAATATAGAAACAGTGATAAGTGAAACGGACAATAATGTTGTTTCCGAGATAGATAAAAAGCTAGAGGAATTACAAAAAGACCTTTTGAGACTGGCCAATTCCAAAGAGGATTATAACGACATTGCTGATGAGATTTACAGGCTCAGAGAGGAAAGGCATAAGGCTTTAGCAGAAGAAGCTGGCAAAAAAGGCTCCAAGCAAAGGCTAGAAGATATGGAAAAATTCCTAAATGAACAATCCACCCTCCTTGAGGAGTATGATGAGCAACTAGTAAGGAGACTTATAGAGAAAATAACGGTCTATGATGATAAACTAACTATTGAATTTAAATCTGGTGTAGAAGTAGATGTATAAACATAACCTTCATGAATGACCACCATTCAGGAGATATATTCTCTTGATTGGTGGTTTTCTTTCATTGACTGGAATTGGTAAAAGGCATATAATCTTATTAACAATGTTGTTGATATTGTTATTGATAAGGAGATGACAACATGGGTGATGTTAATGAGTTACTAGAAGAAGCTATTAAGGAAACTGAAAACTTGAATGAAGGTGAAGTCTTTCTTGTTAAAGATCTGTTCAAGGGTTATGTATGGAATAGAATACCCAGAAAGGATCGACTTCTGCTTGGGACTTTATTTTTAAACTACGTAAATAAAATGGAAGGTAATATAAAGGCAATTGAAAAGACTTCATCTAATCAGCAGAGATATAAAAAGATTAACTCTGGATACTAGCCGAAATGATTTATTGGCTTTATATTAATCTTCCTAAGAATAGCAAAATCACATGCGAGAGGTGGTGAAAGAATGCTAAGCATTGAGGAATACATTGCACGAAGGAAAAAGGAAGATAAACTCAATGAATTTGACATTGATGCACGTGCACAAAATATTAAAATCTGTGTTGATTATGTATTTGAGTATTTTAACAACTATCTGAATATTACGGAAGCTGAGGAAAAAACAGTACTCCATAATGAAAAGTTGGAGAAATATCGTAAGCAGCTAAGAGAGTACGATCCTGAAGTTAGAGAATGGGCTGTTAGTATTTATAATGAGTACGGGAAGCAAATACACAGATACATTGGAAACATCATGAAGGAGAATGACCTTTTCTTTTTATATAATACTGATAGTGAATTTAGAAATGCTTCATATGATTGTTATTCACGACTAATTAAAAGGTTACCATTTCTTAAGGATCAGACAGAAATGCTTTTTCTTTTTATAAAAGAATATCATAGGGTAGAAAGTGAGCAAAAGTTTAATTTTGGGATACCGTCAATATCGGAAGAAATTACTGATTGGATTGAGAAAACCTGGGCAAAGCATCAAGTAAATCTTCTTGCCTTTGCTTATGATTGGATAAACAGTTTTTTTGATAATGAGGATATTTGGCCCTCAACACATAGAAGAAAGAGTCAATATAATTGGAGAAAGTACGATTATGATTATAGGCAAAAAAGTAACCTTTTTAATCTTGATTCTTTGTATAGAAAAATGCCGAAAAAGTCCTTTATAAAAGGTAGAAAGCAGGAATTTGAGATATTATTTATGTACTATTGGCTTCACGATATGGAAGGCGATGACGAGGGATATTGGCAGGAATATTTAGAGAAAGTGTTACCTACTTTGAAAAAGTTATAGTTATTAAATATTAGGTGAGGTGAAAAAAATGAATGATAAAGAAATAATTCTTTCAAAAATTGCAGAAATAGTTAGCAGACCAGGCTTTTTTATAAGAAAAAACTCGGAATTTAAGGCCAGATTAAAATGTGTGGGGCTTAATGACCTTTACGAAAAATATATAGACTATCTGGTGCCATATTTTTATAATCAAGGTTATGCGCACAAATTCGAGAATAATAACGAAGAATACGATGTGTTCTTAGGTTTAGATAGTATTTTCTCGGATTTATATAAGGAAAACAGGCATGAGGATATTATCAACCTGCTAAAAGAAATAACAAAATCTTTCAATGTAAGATACATTTGCGAAAATGGCGTTGAAGACTTTGAAGAACTAGCTAAACTTTACGAGATTTTAGGATTAAACATATCCATTGAATTTGAAAAAGTTAAAGTTTCTGCTTGCATGGAAAGTGACTTTGTAAGAGTAAGTGAGATGTTTTCTGTTGAATCATGGATAAAAAGTAACCATATAGAAGTATATGATGCTTACAAATCTGCAGTTGACGCTTATACACAAGGCCATTCAGGAGCTTGTATTGAATCATGTAGGACGTGTATTGTAAGTATATTTTCAAAATATAAGGGGACTGAAAAGTTTGCAAAATGGATGAGAGGTGTCTTTAATACTAGTGGAGACAGTGCAACTGCATCAGTCGCTGACTTAGATAGGGCCCTTAAATCAGATTTAAGAAAAGAAGATTTAGCAGAATTTTTTAATGAAAATAAAGATGGAAAGCTGACAAAGACAAAAACAATTTATATGATTTACTCTATGATGTCTGATTACGGAACCCACAGAAATGAGAATGCTATTGAATTGCCGACAGTTGAAGATGCGCTGTTTTGTTTGAGATTAACTGATAGCATTTTATTTTGGGTATATTCAAAAAACAAATAGCGATTTTTATTAGTTAAGGAGTGAATAAAATGTCCGACGTAAAAAATGCGTATGATCAGATTATTGATTTCTTGAACAATGAAACAGAGAAAACATTATTACTACGAGGTATCGCTGATAAGGAAAAGCATCAGGCCCTTCTTAAAGCTTTGAATGCTCAAGGGAACTTGAAAGGACTAATTAATTTAATTCATACAACAAAAGATGGAATGGAGAATTTCTTTCGATGGGCGGAACTTTATAAAGTTAACGTACCGAAGAAATATGGGCAAGGAATGAAATTATCCAATCTTACAATTTTCTTTGATAATCTGACCACTAAAAGTAGTAGTGATAAATATGATAATTATGCCTTCGATTTTATGATTGTATGGCCAATTCAAAGTGTAACAAAAAATGAAAAAGAGATTCAGATGCTGAAAGAAATGGCCGAACGTCAAAAGACAAAAAAGATCATTTATCTTACAATTAAGGAACCTTGGTACAACCCTGATTCTTTAGATTCTATTGTGGATCGAGTGATAAAACTGGACTGTGAGAATGATGACCCAAAAGAATATCAGCGTATTCTAGCCGCCTACGAAGAGGATATGAAAAGGCGCTATTAAGTTAGATTATATGAATTAACAGTATTACTTGGGAGGAATTTAGCATGGCTACTTTTTGGGATTTTATGAAATTAGATAGGAATTTGAACGGAGGGATTACATGGTAAGTAAAACTGACGCTATTGAGATAATAACGTACGCTGAAGAAAATGGAATTAACATATGGATTGATGGCGGTTGGGGAGTAGATGCACTATTAGAAGAAGAAACAAGAGTACACAACGATATTGATTTATTTGTGGAAGAAAGTAATGGTAAAAAGTTTATTGAAATATTAAAAGAAAATGGCTTTGCTGAAGTTATCGAAGCATATACTACCACATCTCATAAGGTTTATAAGGATAGTAAAGGTAGGATAATTGATCTTCATATATTTAAATTCAACGAACAAGGATACATTGTTTTTGAGGGAGAAGCATATCCTCCAGAAGTCTTTAGCGGCATTGGGAAAATAGGCGATAAAATGGTCAGATGTATTGATGCTGAATATCAAGTGTTATTTCATCTAGGCTATGAGCATGATGAAAATGATGTGCATGATGTAAAACTATTGTGTGAGAGATTTAATATTCCTATTCCGAGTGAATATAAGTAACCAACAAATTCCAATTTGTCTATCAATAGTGCAATAAATTAGAATTTAGAGGAGGAATAGATATGGCACGTTCTATTAGAGCTTCCCTTTCGGGATTTGGAAGTGAACTGTTGGAACGAATAAGAGAAGATGGCAATGCAAGGCTAGATGAAGCTGCCTTTGAAGAAAGAGTCATTGGGATTGAAAAGGCAGCTGCGGCTCTGAAGGAAGCTAAAGTTGAAGATGAGAAAGTCATTTACCTTTTGCAAAAATATTGGGATTTACGCCCTAGCGAGGCCAAGGGATTTTTGCTGCAAGAAAGATACACTGAAGAGAAGTAGAGGATTCCTGTGGGTAAACATCCCAAAGATAAATTCTATTTGTGCTGAAAAGCACATTCGGTTTAACTATGCAAATTTAGTGGATATGTTCCCGCCTACCGATAGTGCAAAAAGTGGCGATGACGTGTTTCCGCCTACCGACAATGTAAAAGACATCAATCCACCTCGCTCGTTGCATGTGGAGTGCGTGGTATTGATGTCAAGGGTTGAGAAATAAAGATACTTTAAGCACTTATAGATAAAGGGTTTCCTGACATTGAATTTTTCTCATGACATCTTTGTCGAGGACGTTAATGTCGGGAAACCCTCATTTTTATTCTTTGAGGAAACATGTCAACTACCATGAAAGTGATAGGGGTTGAGTTGATAGGTTAGATTTTTTATTGGGGTTGAGAAGGCAGGATAGATAATTAAAAAGATACCATAGGACAAGTAATTCAGAAGTATACAAATCCTTTTACACAAGCGGAATATGTATACAGCTTAATAGAAAGTGAGGTGCAGCAAGATGGCAGTTAATAAAAATGTAATGATTATACCTGCAATAAAACGTGTAGGCAACAATCGAAAAGAAGATGAAACACCAAAACTTCGGGTCGCTGCTTATTGCAGAGTTTCTACAGATAGTGATGAGCAGGCTAGTAGTTATGAAGTGCAGATTGAACACTATACAGAGTTTATCAAGAAGAATTCAGAGTGGGAATTTGCAGGGATTTTTGCTGATGATGGCATCAGCGGTACAAATACAAAAAATCGTGATGAATTTAATCGAATGATTGATGAGTGCATGGCTGGGAAAATTGATATGGTTATTACCAAATCAATAAGCCGATTTGCTAGAAATACCTTGGATTGTCTACAATACATCAGGAAACTTAAAGATAAAAATGTAGCGGTATATTTTGAGAAAGAAAATATCAATACACTGGATGCCAAAGGTGAAATTATGCTTACCATTATGGCATCCTTAGCGCAACAAGAGAGCCAGTCATTAAGCCAGAATGTAAAGCTTGGCTATCAATACCGATACCAACAGGGAGAGGTAATGGTCAATTGTTCTAGGTTTTTAGGATATACCAAAGATGAAAATAAGCGATTAGTAATTGTGCCGGAGGAAGCTGAAATAGTTAAAAGGATTTACCGAGAGTATCTTGAAGGCTCAAGTATGGATAAAATCAAAAAAGGACTTGAAGCTGATGGCATACTTACGGGAGCGGGAAAAAAAAGGTGGCATACCAGTACTATAAGGAAAATATTAAGCAATGAAAAATACATTGGTGATGCACTGCTCCAAAAAACTTATACGGTAGATTTTCTTACAAAAAAGAGGGTTGTAAATAACGGAATCGTACCTCAGTATTATGTAGAGAATAACCATGAAGCCATTATCCCGCGTGAAATCTTCATGCAGGTACAAGAAGAGTTAGTTCGTAGAAGTAGAGGACATATAAGTACTAGTGGAAAGAAAAGAAACTTTAGTTCAAATCATGTATTTTCACAAATTATCTTCTGTGGAGAGTGTGGCGAAATATACCGTAGAGTTCATTGGAATAACCGAGGTAAAAAATCGATTGTTTGGAGATGCGTCAGTAGACTTGAGAATACAGGGTTAACTTGTCATTCCCGAACCGTGCTGGAGGATATGATAGGTATTGCTACGGTGGAGGCAATTAATAAACTAATAGGGCAAAAGGATGGCTTTTTAACTATCTTAAAGGAAAATATAGAAACAGTGATAAGTGAAACGGACAATACTATTGTTTCCGAGATAGATAAAAAGCTAGAGGAATTACAAAAAGACCTTTTGAGGCTGGCCAATTCCAAAGAAGATTATAACGATATAGCCGATGAGATTTACAGGCTCAGAGAGGAAAGGCATAAGGCTTTAGCAGAAGAAGCTGGCAAAAAGGGCTCCAAGCAAAGGCTAGAAGATATGGAAAAATTCATTAATGAACAATCCATCCTCCTTGAGGAGTATGATGAGCAACTAGTAAGGAGACTTATAGAGAAAATAACGGTCTATGATGATAAACTAACTATTGAATTTAAATCTGGTATAGAAATTGATATAGAAAAATAAAACGAATTTGACCGCCGATTGAGGTGCAGTGGCATCTTAGTCGGCGCTTTTTGTCGTTAACTTATTATAAAACCATATTGATAACTATCGATATGCCTGATATTCTTGTTATAAGATATCGAGAATATTCGATGTCATTGATACATATGAATATATAGGAGGTAATTTTATGAAACATTCATATGCAGATTATGTTCCTGCAATTAAGGCTATGTCAGATGAAACACGGTTAAAGATTATAGATATGCTATCGTGTGGAGAAATGTGCGCATGCGATATATTAGAAGAATTCAGTATTTCTCAATCCACTCTTAGTTATCATATGAAGATATTATCTGAAAGCGGTCTTGTAAATGCAGTACGTGATGGGGCTTGGATGAGATATACATTAAACAAAGAAAAAACGGATGAGGTTATAGCTTTCTTTACATGCATAACAAACGATAAAGAAGATTGTATTTGTAAAAAGAGCAAAAATAAAAAATCTGATAATCAATGTTGTTAAGGAGGATTTAGTAATGAAAAATATTGAGATTTTTGACCCAGCAATGTGTTGCTCGACAGGAGTTTGTGGACCATCTATTGACCCAGAGCTGTTAAGAGTAGCAACTGTTATTAATTCGCTTAAAGAAAAAGGGATTATTATAAAAAGGCATGGTTTGTCAAGTGAACCTCAGGATTTTATCTCCAATAAAGTTATAAGTGAAATTCTACAAAAGGAAGGAGCAGATATTCTTCCTGTAACACTGGCAGATGGTGAAATTGTAAAAACCAAAAGCTACCCAACAAACGAAGAGTTTTCAGAATGGTTAGGGGTGGAAATAAGCACAAAACCTCAAAAGAAGAGCGGCTGCTGCGGACCAAAGGGGTGCTGTTAAGATGTTAAAGAATAATTATGAGCCATTTAGTTTAGATGGGATAAATCTGACTAAGTATATGTTTTTCACAGGAAAGGGTGGTGTAGGTAAAACCTCAACCGCTTGTGCTGTGGCAGTAAATTTAGCTGATAATGGAAAAAGTGTTCTCCTTATAAGCACTGATCCTGCATCCAATTTGCAGGATGTTTTTAATACTGAGCTTGATGGCAAAGGTGTGCCGATTGATGGAGCGCCGGGTTTAGTTGTGGCGAATCTTAACCCAGAGGAAGCTGCCAGAGAGTATAGGGAATCGGTTATTGCTCCATATAGGGGGAAGTTGCCGGATAGTGTAATTGTAAATATGGAGGAACAACTCTCGGGTTCATGTACTGTTGAAATTGCCGCTTTTGACCAGTTTTCGAACTTCATCACTGATAAATCCACAGAGAATAAATACGATTATATTATTTTTGATACTGCTCCGACAGGGCACACACTTCGTATGCTGCAATTACCATCAGCCTGGAGTAATTTTATCAGTGAAAGTACACATGGGGCGTCATGTTTAGGTCAGCTCGCTGGACTTCAAGATAAAAAGGATATGTATAAGAATGCGGTTGAAAACCTTGCAGATAAAGATAAAACAACTTTGATATTGGTATCAAGGCCGGAGGAAACTCCTTTGATTGAAGCTGAACGTTCAAGCCATGAGCTTAGTGAGCTAGGGATAAACAATCAGGTTTTAGTTATCAATGGTATACTGAGTGAAGCAACTGACGATGTTTCGATTAAAATGTTAGATAAGCAGCAAAAGGCTTTGGAAAATATGCCACAGGGTTTAAAAAAGTTTAAGATTTTCACTATACCACTTCGTTCCTATAACGTTGTAGGTATTGATAATATTAGAACATTTTTATATAGTGACGAATACACAAAAAATAGTATTTATAGCAAATCCTTAAATTTAAGAAACCTAGATGTTCTGATTGAAGATATTTATAGGGCAGGTAAAAAAGTGATATTTACAATGGGCAAAGGCGGTGTTGGAAAAACAACTATTGCTGCAACCATTGCAGTGGCTCTTGCTAGAAAGGGTGTTAAGGTACATTTAACATCTACAGACCCAGCTAATCATCTCAAATATGTGGTTGAAGATACTGAAAATATTAAGCTAAGTAAAATAGATGAAAAGCAGGAACTATTGCGATATCAAAATGAGGTATTAAGTAAGGCTCGTGAAACAATGAGCGAAGATGATGTTGCTTATGTTGAAGAGGATTTACGCTCTCCATGCACACAGGAGATTGCAGTATTTAGAGCATTTGCTGAGATTGTTGACAAGGCTGAAAACGAAGTTGTAATAATTGATACTGCACCAACGGGTCACACGCTTCTGTTGCTTGATTCTACACAGAGTTATCATAAAGAGGTTCAGAGAACAAAAGGTGAAACGCCAATATCTGTTCAAAGATTACTTCCAAGACTTCGGGATGAGAAACAAACAGAGGTTATTATTGTTACATTACCTGAAGCAACACCGGTATTTGAAGCTCAGAGACTGGGTGATGACCTGAATAGAGCGGGAATTAATAACAAATGGTGGGTGGTTAATCAGTGCCTTTCATTGACGAATACTAAAAATAGTATGTTAATAGCTCGCGCTGATGCTGAAAAGCAATGGCTGGAAAAAGTTAAGCAAATAAGTTCTGATAACTTTGTTGCAATCCCCTGGTTTCAGGATGCATCAATTGAAAATATAGTGAACTTTTCTGGAGGTAGTAAAAGTGATGAATAAAAGTGATGCTGGCTGTTGCTCTTGTGGCAGTGGCTGCTGCGGACAAGAACAGAAAAAAAGGCAGATTATAATTGATTTTCTTTATCTCGACCTAAGTGTATGTAAGAGGTGTCAAGGAACTGAAACTAACCTCTATGATGCAGTCAATGAAGTATCTACAGTATTAAGTGAGGCAGGATTTGAGATAGTAGTTAATAAGATTAATATAAATTCAAGGGAGTTAGCCATTGAACACCATTTTTTAAGTTCTCCAACCATTCGTGTAAATGGCAGGGATATTGCTCTTGAGGTTAAGGAATCTTCCTGCAAAGAATGTGGAGATCTATGTGGTGACTCTGTGGATTGCAGAGTTTGGGTGCAGGATGGTATAGAGTATACGGAACCACCAAAATCCATGATTATTAACGCAATTTTGAAAGAAGTTTATGATGGCCATAGTTCAATCCCCTTGACAAATGAGAAATATGAAATCCCACAAAACTTAATTACATTTTTTGATAGCTTAGAAAGAAAGGGGGATTGATTTACATGAGTAAGGAACGTAATAGTGGAATTGGATTTTTTGAAAAGTACTTAACCGTATGGGTTATTTTATGTATGTTTGCAGGGGTATTGATTGGAAAGTTTTTACCCGGAATTCCAGCGTTTTTAGGACGTTTTGAATATGCAAATGTTTCAATACCTATGGCGATTTTAATCTGGCTTATGATATATCCAATGATGCTAAAAGTAGATTTTCAAAGTATTAGAAATGTAGGAAAAAATCCTAAGGGGCTTTTTGTTACATGGATAACTAACTGGCTGATAAAGCCTTTTACCATGTTCGGCATTGCATGGCTGTTTTTCTTTGTAATTTTTAAATCTCTAATTCCGGCAGAATTGGCACAAGACTATCTTGCGGGAGCAATACTTCTTGGAGCGGCACCGTGTACAGCGATGGTATTTGTATGGAGTTATTTGACTAAAGGCAATGCGGCTTATACCGTCGTGCAAGTAGCAACAAATGATCTTATAATTCTCATAGCTTTCACGCCCATAGTTGCGTTTCTTCTAGGTGTGGGCGGTGTAACCATACCCTGGGACACTCTTGTTTTATCTGTAGTATTGTTTGTTGTTATCCCGCTGGCTGGTGGTATAATTACCCGTAATTACATCACAAAAAAGCGAGGACTCGATTACTTTGAAAAGAGTTTTATACCGAAGTTTGGGAATATCACTACCATAGGTCTATTGCTAACATTAATAATAATCTTTTCATTCCAGGGCGATGTAATTCTGAACAATCCACTCCATATTGTTTTAATTGCTATACCATTAATTATTCAGACTTTCCTAATCTTTTTCATTGCATATCTAGCAAGTAAGGTTATAAAACTACCTCATGAGATAGCAGCGCCTGCTGGTATGATTGGTGCCTCTAACTTTTTTGAACTGGCAGTTGCCGTTGCGATTGCATTGTTTGGAACACAAAGCCCAGCTGCACTTGCTACCATTGTAGGGGTTCTAACAGAAGTGCCTGTTATGTTGATATTAGTAAAGATAGCGAATAATACAAGGCACTGGTTTCCAGAAAAAAGCTAGAAAGGAGGTAATGCTTAGTGAGTAATAAACTAAAGGTCGCATTTATATGTGTTCATAATTCATGTCGAAGCCAAATAGCCGAGGCACTTGGTAAGCACTTTGCAGGAGATATATTTGAAAGCTACTCTGCTGGCACAGAAACAAAACCTCAAATTAACCAGGATGCTGTGCGCCTAATGAAAGAGCTTTATGATATAGATATGGAGAAAACTCAACATTCAAAGTTGCTTGATGAACTACCTCCAGTAGATATTGTTATTACAATGGGGTGTAATGTGGAATGCCCTTACCTTCCATGTAAACACAGGGAAGATTGGGGGTTGGATGATCCTACAGGTAAGAGTGATGAGGAATTTAAAAAAGTAATATCAACTATAGAAACAAAAATAAAAGAGTTAAAAGCAAAACTAAAGTCATAATAATTATAACGCCAATTACAAATCTAGTAGTTGGCGTTATAATTATATATGTCGATATGTTCCCGCCTACCGATAGTGCAAAAAGTGCCTTTGACTTGTTTCCGACTACCGACAATGTAAAAGACATCAATCCACCCCGCTCGTTGCATGTGGAGTGTGTAGCGAAACTAGCCTTGAAATTGTAGAAACTGAATAAACTTGTGCGAAAATGAAAATAAAGTTTTGCGAGAAAAAAGGGAAAGGGGAAGGGAAATCCTTATTTCTCAAGCCCTTTCCCCTTTTCCATGTCAAAAGTTTATTTTTCGGTCTTTATTCTGTTTGACAACACTTTTTCGAAACCATCATAAATGCAAAACGAGCGAAAACTAAAACTATAAGTTAAAGTTAATGAGTTCTGCTGCTCAACAAACATTAAAGCAATTTAATAAAGACGAATTTTTCGAATGAAGTTATTCGCAATTCAAATACAAAAAGGCAGAACATTTCATATTCCAATGTCACCGGCTTTTAAGAAAAAGCAAGTTGTAGATGATCTATGCAAAAGAGTATGAAAGTCGGACAATTGAGAGGGAAAGTCCTCTCTTGTCTAAAGCTGATTCATTCTGACGGCAAGATGACAGGTTTTCTTGGCTAAACTTCTATAAACAAGTACACCTATTTCATTCAGCTTTCAGGCTGATCAATGAACTTCACTCTTCTTTTCAAAGTTAAAGTCGCACTATTAGAATTTTATTTCTATTATTTTTTTGCCGGCAATTTCTTTATGTTCTTTATTTAGCACTTCACTTGTCATTAGTTTGATCCATTCTAAATGATTACTCTTAGCTTTGTCTTCTTGCCCATGAACATGGTTATTTAAAGGAAATCCCATGTTGCCTATCTTCTCTTCGCTGCCGCTATACATGCCGTTTAATTCTTCAAGATAAAAATCATTTTCCCAAGTCATCTTTTCCCCTGAGCTTGTTTCTAATAAAGCGATTGGTGCGAAGTATACTTCTTCATTTGTTGTATTTTTAATCTTCATCTGCACTCTTATAAAATCAAAGTCTTCTGCTTCATGTGTAAATCCATGGAAAAAATCAATTAAGTTATATGCTGGAAGATAATGAAGTACTTTGACATCTAATATGGTTAACTCTATAGGACCGATTTTATACGTTTTGTTCACCTCTTTTATGTCTTCTAATATCAATTTTCCTTTTTCATCCCAAAACGAATCACCGGCTTTTTGTAATGACGAATCGTCTGTAACTTGAGGATTACCGCTATATTCTGTCTTTGAATACTCGGTCTTATTTGCTTCGTTTTCTCTTATTTCGCTTTGATTAGCAGCTTTTGTCCGGGTTATTTCTTCTTTTTTATCTTGATTGGCTGAACATCCAAATAACAGCATAAAACTTAAAATCAATGGAACATATTTCACCATTCGTGTTCCTCCTAAAACGAAATTTTAAGTAGCATAAATTTATGATAATAAAGAAATATGAATTTTCTTTTAATATAAATTAAATGAATGTAAATTGGTGTAAAAATAATGGCATATCTCTTTGAAGCATTACGTCTAGAATGAACAGTTTTTGTACAGTTGGTCAAGTTTAATTGTTATTGTATTTTCGGAAATTTTACAAATATTAATAGAAAATTCATAATCTATTAATACAATCGTTGTATGTTTATTATTGATATAAAACATTGTAAGGAGGTTTTGTATTTGGACAAGAAGAAGTTTTTTAGAGGATTAACGGCGTTCACGTTAGCTTCTAGTTTAGGAGTCAGCAGCTTAGTAACGAATCATGATGTTGTCAAAGCTGAGACAAAACCGAAGCAAGTTAAAAATATCATCTTTATGATAGGGGACGGAATGGGGGTTTCTTACCTAACAGCACATCGTTATATGAAAGATAACCCTGATACATTTGTTGTCGAAAATACAACATTTGATGACTACTTAATTGGTATGCAATCTACAAATCCAGAAGATGAACATCAAAATATCACGGACTCTGCTTCTGCAGCAACAGCGATGTCAGCCGGTATTAAAACGTATAATGCGGCTATCGCGGTTGATAATGATAAGACGGAAGTAAAAACGGTATTGGAAGCAGCAAAGGAAAAAGGAATGTCGACAGGTCTTGTAGCGACATCAGAAATTACGCACGCAACACCGGCTGCTTACGGTGCCCATGATGTGAACCGAAAGAACATGAATGCGATTGCGGATGACTACTATGACGAATTAATCAATGGCCAACATAAGATTGATGTCATGTTAGGCGGAGGACTTAAGAACTTCATTCGTGAAGATCGGAGTTTAGTCGAAGAATTTAAAAAAGATGGATACAGTTTTGTGACAAATGAAGATGAATTGTTAAAAGACAATAACGAACGTATTTTAGGATTGTTCGCTGAAGGCGGTCTTCCTAAACGCATTGACCGTACTGAAGAAACTCCGGATCTAGAAGAAATGACAAGAGAAGCGATTGAACGTTTAAGTAAAAACGAAAATGGTTTCTTCTTAATGGTTGAAGGAAGCCAAATTGACTGGGCTGGACATGATAATGACATTGTAGCGGCAATGTCTGAAATGGAAGATTTCGAACAAGCTTTTAAAGTAGCTCTTGATTTTGCGAAAAAAGACGGTGAAACCTTAGTCGTATTAACAGCAGACCATTCTACAGGGGGATTCTCATTAGGAGCTAATGGTATTTATAACTGGTTCCCAGAGCCAATCAAAGCAGCGAAAAGAACACCTGATTTTATGGCAGAAAAAATCGTCAATGGTGCAAATGTGAGAGAAACATTAAAGAAATATATTGCTCTTGATTTAACGGAAGAAGAAATTAAATCCGTAGAAGACGCTGCGCAAACGAAAGACCTTAGAACAATTGATGATGCGATTGAAGCAATTTTTAATACCCGTTCTGTTACTGGTTGGACAACAGGCGGTCATACTGGAGAAGATGTAGCGGTTTATGGATACGGACCGCAAATTGAACGTTTTGCTGGTAAAATTGACAACACTGATCATGCGAAAATTATTTTTGACATTTTAGAAAATAAAAAAGTGAATAAACCAAAAACAGGACAAACTCCTGCCGATATGAAAGAGGGTCAATTTGCTTATAATGAAATTCAACATTTAATCAGTCAAAATGTCATTTCTCTAGATGATAAAGGAAACTACTATCCAAACAAAGCGATTACACGCGCTGAGGCAGCTGTTATGTTGCAGCGTGCATTAAATCTTGAGATTCCAACTGATTTAAACGCTTTTAAAGATGTGAATGAAAATCATCCATATGCTAAAGAAATTGCTGCAACAAAAGCAAAAGGCATTTTTAAGGGAAAAGCAGATGGAACATTTGGTGTTAATGATGTATTAACCCGTGAACAAATGGCGACTATTTTAGTTCGTGCGTTTTCTTTAAAAGCTCAAAACCATGTTCAAGTAAAATTATCTGATTTAAAATCCGCTTCGCCTGCTCATCAAGAAAATATAAAAATCCTTTATCAAAATGGGGTAACAACTGGTAGAAAAGGTGGAATGTTTGATCCACGTTCTAAAACGACACGAGCTGAATTTGCAGTGTTCTTATATCGTGCGTTAAATTTAAATAATTAAGGTACATGATAGATTATAGAAGAAAGCCTGAAAACCTTAGTTCCACTACACATATAGGGAACTAAGGTTTTTATTTGGTTATATGTAAATTATTAGGTGTTGGATATGAAGTGTACTTCTTTTATGTTAGGCCCATCCTCCGGCGTTTTCGCTATTTTCAGCGAGCTTGCGGGCTTCGGGAAGTCCCTCCTCGTTTTTCCGCGCGGCGAAGTGGTTGAGAACAGGGATTTCCTGTTTTTCGCGCACAGCTGCTCAAAGATTTAGAAGTACGGTATCCCCAAATTGTGTGGATCCGACAGCACGGAACTTCGAAGTAGTTTTTACGATTCGCAAGCAAAATGAGGAGCGGCCACCCGATACCACTGGTTTAAAGGATATAAGCTCCATCTCTCCACCACTGCCGAGGGAATCATTTTATCTCCTGTGTTGACCACAGCGAATCGGAATGATGCGGCAGTAGCACCAGAATTGCTTGTTTCAGGATATAGTTCTAAAGAAATAACATCTTGAACACGGGTATTAAGAAAACAGCAAACACTATCCACTTCTGAATAATTGTTCTTACTGTATAGTCAACACACGTTGAGTGCGTTTCGCAGATAGTTTTAAAATGAAAAAAATGAGGCAAGATAAGGTTTCTCTCTTGCCTCTATTCAATTTTTGGTGTGGTAAACCGGTAATGAATTATTGGTGTACCGTCCTCTTTTACCTCGATTCGATTAATCAGTCGATGGAGAATATCCTCGGTTAATTCATCG
Source organism: Ureibacillus sp. FSL W7-1570 (assembly GCF_038593265.1). GTDB lineage: Bacteria > Bacillota > Bacilli > Bacillales_A > Planococcaceae > Ureibacillus > Ureibacillus suwonensis. The sequence goes on along the minus strand of NZ_CP151979.1, from coordinate 1,923,477 downwards.
AAATTTAGGAATTGAAGTAATTCCTTTTTGAGCTTTTCAATTGTTTCGATTACATCCTCGCTTTCCATCAATGAAAGAAGTTCATTTTTCTGTTCCATTAATTCAGTTAAATCCTTGTTCGTTGCTTCAATACTCTCTTGATATTCTTCATTGGTAATGATTCCGTCAGCTAACAGGTTGATGAATTTCCTTTTTCGATTTTTTAAAACATCCATCTGTTTGTTAATCTTATTGATTTTCTTTTGAGAATCCGATTTTGTACTTTTCGATTTTCTCTCCATCTTCTTTATATATTGCTCTTTGTCAATTTGATGAATTAAGGATTTTATGTCATTTAGAATTGTTTCTTTTAAAAAATCCTCTTTTATTGTGTGGGCGGTACAAGTAGATGTAGTATAGATTTATGGACACAACTTGGTTAAGTCATTAATATTAAACTAACGAAAGGTTGTGTCCGAATCATGAGTCAAAAACGGTATAATCAAGAATTTAAACAAACAGTAGTTGAGCTTTATCGCTCAGGCACTCCAGTCAGTCAACTCTCTAGCGAATATGGTGTTTCAGAAGTAACGATTTATAAATGGATTAAGCAACTCTCTCCAATTGAATGTGAACAGGAATTAACTTTGGCTGATATAGAAGCCATTCAAAAAGAAAATCTTCGATTAAAACAGGAGATCGAAATCTTAAAAAAGGCTATGACCATATTCGCGAGAAAATAGATGAGCAAGAACTGATTGACTTGATTACAAAAGAAAGCGAACATCATCCAATCCAAATGATGTGTCTTGTTTTAAAGATGCCTAAAAGTACGTATTATCAATCGTTTCACAAGAAGCCGAATAGCTATCATGTCGCCAACGAACAACTGCTTGAACGAATTCGAGCAATCCATAAAGAAAGTAAGGGTCGTTATGGGGCCCCTAAAATCTTTGAAATACTTAAAAAAGAAGGCTATACAGGCAGTATCAATCGAGTTCAACGTTTGATGAAACAAGCAGGCATCCAATCATGTATTGTAAAAAAATTCCGCCCAACACCAACACAAAAGCCCGTAGAAGAACGAGAAAATGTATTAAATCAAGATTTCACTACAACAACAATCAACGAAAAATGGGTAGCTGATATTACATATGTCCATACGCTTCGTGATGGTTGGTGTTATCTAGCGTCCGTTCTTGATTTACATACAAAAAAAGTGGTCGGATATAAATTCTCTCGTACCATGACATCAGAAATTGTGCTGGAAGCACTTCAGAATGCGATTCAAGATCAAAAGCCCGATCCTGGTCTTATCGTGCATACAGATTTAGGAACACAATATACAAGTGAAGCCTTTCAAAAACTACTAAAAAACATGAAATGGTTCCGTCATTTAGTCGAAAAGGATGTCCATATGACAACGCTTGTATTGAATCTTTTCATGCCATATTGAAAAAAGAAGAAGTGTATCTAACCAAATACGAAAGCTTTGAGACAGCGAGAATTGCGTTATTTCAATTCATCGAAGGTTGGTATAATCGCAAACGAATTCATGGAAGCATTGGTTATTTGACACCGGATGAATACGAAAAAATGTGCCGAATAGCAGCGTAAAACATGGGGTACAGAACACTTCCCCCCTTCACATTTTTTTGGCACAACAGCCATGGGTTTATTTCTCCACGTCCCAAGTAGATTGTCAAAGGCTCTTTTCACTTTGACAATCTACTTGGGATGTGGAACAATCCATGAATGGTTGTTGTGCAAAAAAACTTAATCTTTTTGTGTCCAAAAACTTGACGTAGATCCAATTTTCGGATGTGCAAATGGCATTATTCTATTATTAGATTATAGTAGCAACGTTTATTAAGAATAGTAATTAATATTTTTATTTGACGTAATAAAAAATAGGCATCTACATTGTAATCGGGTAGATGCTTTTCTTATGTTTCACTTCCTCCAAGATCTTTCTTTTTGAAAGGTGTGTCTGAAAAGTTCCATCACTTGATTATTTTATTTTATCAGCAATATGAATTGTATATCCTTCACTATTTATTTGATAACTAACACTTGTTGCAAAATGTCTATTTTTCGGATAAATCAGCTTCAAATGGATTTTTCCATTTATTTTACTATTTGGTTTCACTGTCACATATCTAATTACATCATTTTGGATTCCGCTCGGTACGTTAATTCCAGAACTAATATATAATTTTGTGATAGGCTTAGCCACCCTAATTTCATCATCGGTTTGATTATAAATTCTTGTTTGAAATGTGGTGATAAATAGTAAATAATTATTAATTTTTACTTCAACTAAAACCCCATTCTCTTCACCTAAATATACATATTCCTTATGAAGAAGCTTACTAGAAAATAAAATAAAAAATATAATGATAATTAAATAAAATTTTTTTTCATTTAATCACCCTATTTTCAAATTTTTTGTTGATTTCTATATACCAATATTATACCATTTAGGTAAAAAAAGGGAGGTATTTGAGATAAGATTAATTAATCATTTACTAGTATTTTTTGTTACTTTTTTTCTTTTTTTCACTAGTACATCTTTTGTAATGGCTTCCGAGATTAATAGAAATCCGACTCAAATGGAATTGGAGAAAAACATTAAATTAAGGAAAACCCTTGGATTTGATATAAATAGAAATCATGTATTATCAATTTTAAATGATGAAAACAAAGAAGAACGCTTTTCTTATGGATTTACAAAAGAAGAAGCAAAAGAATTTGATAGATGTAAACGCTAAACTAGAATCAACAGTTTTCCACAAATAGAACTCAACAGAATTCCCCAAATAAGATTAAACAGTTTCCCCACCATCAATCACTTTCAAATATACTGTTACTAGTCTATTGAAAGTGAGGAATTAGGAGTGAACAGATTTATGCTTTACATCGAGATTCATCGTTTATACAAAGAGGGATTCTCCAAGAGTGCTATTGCAAGAAAACTAAATATTTCAAGAAATAGAGTGATAGATTATTTGAATATGAGTACTGATGAGTTTGAAGAATTTTTAAGTACATTACGTACAAGAGAAAAGAAACTAGACCCTTATCATGATCAAATTCTAGGGTGGTTGAAGGAACATCCTGATTTAACTGCTGCACAAGTTTATGATTGGTTGGAAGAAAAGTTAGGTTTCAGGGAAGTCGCTGAGAACACTGTACGAAATTATTTAAACGAAATGAGGGATTACTATCGGATTCCAAAGGTAAAGGTTCAGAGGACATATAGTGTGTATGGCAAAATAAAAGTGGCTCTTACGCAATTTTGGTGAAGGCCTATAATTTTACTTTTATAGTATAATAAAAGAAAAGGTGTGATGAATGATGAATCGTCAAATCCATTGGTCTTCACCGGATCCTTTCCTAGAAGTTCTGGATATTCAAGAAGAACCATCCTCCATTACCTTTATTGTTCGAAGCACTCATGAATCCTGCCCTTGTCCTCATTGCCAAGTGCCTTCCACACGTCCACACAGCCGATATACACGCATGATTCAAGATTTGCCGATTGCCGGAAAAGCTGTTTCCATCCTGCTTATCACAAGAAAATGGTTTTGCGACCAACCCAATTGCACCCAAAAAATTTTTACTGAACGGTATGATTGGATTTCCAAAAATGGACGCCGAACTTTACGGTCCGAAGAAGTATTACGTAAAATCGCGTTTTCCACCAGCTGCCTCAATGGCGAAAAAGTAGCGAAAGCCCTGTCCCTCCCTGTCAGCCATGACGTATTGCTCTCCCTTATTCGGAAAACGGAGATTCATCAAGAGGTGTCCCCCTTTTATCGGAATCGATGACTTTGCTTTTCGGAAAGGACACAGCTATGGCACGATCATTTGTGATCTGAGCACGCACAAGCCTGTTGCATTACTTCCGGAACGTTATCCGGAAACCATATCAGAATGGCTAAAAAATCATCAAAACATCCAAGTTGTCAGTCGTGATGGCTATCAGGCTTTTCGGAAAGGGATTCAGAACGCTTCGCAAAGTATTTTGCAAGTATATGACCGATGGCATTTTGTCCGGGCGGTAAAGAAGCAGATCGATGCTTGCCTCACCTCGATTCTTCCTTCCGTCATCACGTTGGAAAAAGAAGAAACGGACCAACAAACCTTTCCGCATGAAACCAAACTGCAAAGGAGACAAAAAGAAAGAGCCGAAAAGAAATGGATGATGATCAAAAGCATTCAACAGGAATACAAAAAAGGAAAGAAAAAAGCGGAGTTGGCCAGAGAATTTCATATGGATCCCCGAACCATTTCAAAATATCTCAACATAACCGAGATGCCGGTTCAAGTAAAAAGAAAGCGAAAACGGCAAACCGATGGTTTTGAGCAATACATTCAGCAACTCGAACAAGAGGGCAAGACCATCCGTGAAATTGATGCGCAACTTCGTAAATATGGATATACGGGGACACTTTCAGGTGTCCGCGTTGCAGTCGAAAGCATACGAAAAGAAAGAAAACGGCAGGGGATTAAGGAATCTTCCGTTCGAATTTCCAGACGGCAAATGATTTCATATGTTTGGAAACGAAAATCTAGACTTTTAGAAAAGGAACTGCAACTTCTTGAACAATCCTTTAAGATGTACCCATCCCTTCATTCTTTCCACCAAATGGTTCAAACATTTAGAGAAGCATTTGATGAACGGAACTATCCGGCATTTTTCAAATGGTTGGAAAAACAATTGTCTTCTCCAAACAATCATTTATATGATTGTGCACTTCGACTCCGTAGGGATTTACAGTCGATTAAGCTGGCATTTAGTACTTCCTACAGTAACGGAGTTGTGGAAGGCCATGTTCACCGATTGAAGCTGATGAAACGAATCATGTATGGCCGGGCAAAGCTGGATTTACTTGAAAAACGAGTGTTATATCATTTATAAAATGTTTTTTTAAAAAATTAATAAAGAGATGAAGGACTGTACATATATGGTTTCACCAAAAGAACGTAAGAGCCATAAAAGTGCAGAGCTTTGCAAAGGAAAAATGCAGAGTCCTGCACTAAATTTTTGTGCATAAACAAAAAAAGACTTGCCAGTCACCCCAAGTCCCACTACAGTAATTGTGTCAAGCAATTGGTAGTGGAGGTAAGAAAGGATGCTAGCAATGTCTGATATTAATTGTATCAAACATTTAAGAAATAACAAAGGTTTATCTATTTCAGAAATACAAAGAACAATGGGAATTAATTGGCGAACAGCTAAGAAGTATGCGGATGAAGATCAACTCCCTAAACAGAAATCATTTAAAAAGAAAGGGATGATGTATGAGGAAAAGTGGGGAGTAATTGTTTCAGATTGGCTTTTTGAGGATTTAAAGTTAAGGAAAAAATTAAGAAGAACAAAGAAACAAATATTTGAAGAACTAAAGGAAATGGGTTTCCAAGGTTCTTATCGTACTGTTTGTTACTTTATCTCTGAATGGATGAATACTCACCAAGAAGAAAAGGATAAAGGGTATGAAAGATTAGAACATCCTCCGGGTGAAGCTCAAGTAGACTTTGGAGTAATGGAAGCTGTACAAGATGGAGAAATTGTGGATATTCATGCTTTAGTTATGACGTTTCCTCATAGTAATGCTGGATTTGCAGTACCGTTACCAGCTGAAAATCAAGAATGCTTCTTACATGGTCTCAATATTCTTTTTAAACAGGTTGGGGGAGTACCTAAAAGGATAAGAATCGATAATTTGACCCCCGCTGTGAAGAAAAAAAGGACAAAAAATGAAGAAGCACAATTAACTGATGAATTTGTTCAATTTCAGCATTATTATGGCTTTGATGTGCAGGTATGCAATCCAAGAAGTGGCCATGAAAAAGGAAATGTTGAGAATAAAGTTGGATATATACGCTATAACTTTTTTACTTCAGCTCCAATAATGGACAGCTATGAGGGTTTAACGGATCAATTATTTCATAAATTAGAGGCGGACAGAAATAGAATTCATTATGCCAAAAACGTACGTATTGAGGACTTATGGCAGGAAGAACGGGATTATCTTCTAGCATTACCGGAAAAGCCCTATCCTGTATTTAAAGAGCATCTTGTTAAAGTAAACAAATATAATGAAGTGAAAGTGGATCAGACGTTGGTTCATGTCCCTAAGGGTGGCAACTATAGTCAATTACAAATGATATTAACATGGGATCAATTAAAGATTGTTTCACCTAATGGTGTAAACTTTCATTTTATCTCATCTAAAAAGAGTACGATTTTTTCAAATTCCTTCGGAATCATCTTTGCCATCCTCTGAAAAAATGTGCTAAATTTTTTGTGAATTATTTCATAGGGGGATGGAAGATCTGTGATCTTGATTCATGATTTTGGAGTCGATCTCGAAACCTATCATGAATTAGGAAAAAACAATGACTTTCCTATGGTGGAGGAGTGCCCACATTGTCATGCGAAGCATTCCCTTCATCGCCATGGTTTTTATGAACGGAATGCCATCACCGCAGAAAAGGAATATCGTCTCTTGATCTGCCGTTTTCGTTGTTCGATTTGTTTCCAAACGGTGTCCATCCTCCCTCACTTTCTTCTCCCATACTTTCAACATACGACTCGTACCATCGTTCAATGGCTCCATGATGTGCTTCATCAAACCGGCACAAATCCATCAAAAAGACAACTCATTTCTTTCTATCTCCGACGATTTATCCAAACAATTTCATGGATTTATATGTATTTTGCTTCGGTGAAGAAATCTTTCGGTTGGGAGCGAGATACCCAACAACAAGCTTGTCGATCGATCGGGAAAATCCAACAATGGGGAGAGGAACGGTTTGTCAAAGAGTCGTGGGGGTATTTGTCGACCTACTTTATGGCACATTGTTTTGGACGATAAGGAAGCGCATCTAGGTGTTGAGGTCGTCCCACATACCTTTTGCCTCGACAGGTGGAAAAGAAGAATTTATCATCAAAGGTGAAATGGATAGCCGGCTGTCCTTCGAAATGAAAAAGGAGGATGGAAACGATGGACGAACACATGAGAGAACAAATTGCCTTATTCCGATTCGGATTGATTGCCCCACTTTTGAATGAACAAGTAGATCCGAAGAGCTACCTCACTGAGATGGCTAATCGCATTCATGAAATGCCGTATTACGGAGAGAAACGGATCGCTGCGAAAACGATTCAAGACTGGTACTTGCGTTATCGGAAAATGGGATTTGAGGGATTAAAACCGAAGAAGCGCTCGGATCGTGGACATTCCCGAAAGCTGTCTCCAGAAGATGAGGATTATATTCTAGCGATGAGAAAAAAATTTCCCCAAGTGCCAGTGACGGTTTTTTACCAACAACTGGTACACCAAGGGGAAATCAACCCAAAACAAATTTCTTATTTTACTATATACCGATTATTAAAAAAATTCAACCTTGTCGGCAAAGAAATTTTACCGATGCCGGAGAGAAAACGTTTTGCGCATGATCAAGTGAACGCCTTATGGCAAGGAGACCTTTCTTACGGTCCGTATGTTCCAATCAACGGGAAGAAGAAAAGAACGTTTCTCATCGCTTACATCGATGATTGTTCACGCATCGTGCCATACGCTCAATTTTTCTCTTCCGAGAAATTTGATGGGCTGCGAGTCGTCACCAAAGAAGCGCTCATTCGGTATGGAAAGCCGAAAATGATTTACTCGGATAACGGAAAGATTTATCGTTCCGAAACTCTTCAGTATGCGTGTGCACAGTTAGGGATCACCCTCGTTCATACGCAGCCATATGACCCGCAAAGCAAGGGCAAAATTGAGCGCTTTTTCAAGACGGTGCAGACGCGTTTTTATCCGTTATTAGACATGAATCCGGTTCATTCACTCGAAGAGTTGAATGAACGATTTTGGAGATGGCTGGAGGAAGATTATCATCGTAAACCCCATGCATCGCTCAATGGAAAAACGCCTCATGAAATCTTTCTGTCTCAAAACCATACGGTTCAATTTCTAGAAGATCCGACGGTGTTGGATTCAATTTTTCTGAAACGCGAGTTTCGGAAAGTGAAGGCCGATGGAACGATTTCGCTCAACAAACAATTGTACGAAGTGCCTCCTCGTTTCATTGGCCAATCCGTCGATATTCGTTACGATGATCATGGTGTATATGTATATGAGGATGGCAAGGAAGTCGCTCAAGCCAAACCTGTATGCCTGCATGATAACGCCCATGTGAAACGAAATCGGTCCCCATTTTCGTTGAATACAGAATGGGCAAAGGGGGAAGGAGATCATGTATAAAACCTTCTACTCCCTTTCTCATGAACCCTTTTCGAAAGAAATGAAGCCGTCGGATGCCTATCTCGCTACTTCGTATCGAGAAGCATTGGCGGGATTGGATTATATCAAACGAACGAGAGGAATCGGTCTATTCATTGGTGAACCGGGATCTGGAAAAACGTTTACGTTACGAACGTTTAAAGAGTCGTTGAATCCATCGTTGTATCATGTCGTCTATTTTCCTCTTTCCACAGGAGGAGTGATGGATTTTTACCGAGGGCTTGCGCTTGGGTTGGGAGAAGAGCCAAAATACCGGAAGGTCGATTTGTTTTATCAAATTCAGCAAGGAATCGAACGATTGTACACCGAACGAAGAATCACTCCTGTCTTGATTTTGGATGAGATGCATCTGGCTAAAGATGCCTTTCTGCAAGATCTTGCGATTTTGTTTAATTTTCAAATGGATTCGACGAATCCATTTGTCTTGATTTTAACTGGCCTTCCGCATTTACAAACGCGGCTTCGGCTCAACCAGCATCGGCCGTTGAATCAACGTATCATCATGCGATATCAAATGGGGCCATTGACGAAAGAAGAAGTTGGTCAATATATAGAACAGCGAATGAAGTGTTTGACATAAGTCAGCCGTCGATTAGCAAGCATCTTCGCAATTTAGATTAATATAATGCAGCAAAACTTTATTTATCAGCCTCTAAAGCAAATTAGCAGATGGATCCTATATAGACTATAAAATGGGCTTGGACAGTTCTAGTTACTTAAACTATACTGAATGTAACCAATAGAAAGTGTAGCAAAAAATATTTTTCAAAGCGCAGTTTTTGAGCTGCCGTGTGAAAAAATAGCAGGTCAATTTCAAAGCGGGGTAGAATGCAGATGGCAGAAGAAATGGAGATCATTGATAAAATCATATCAGATATTCATTCTGGCAGGTATGAAGCCAATGATAAATTACCATCCGAAAATGAGCTTGCTGACTATTTTAACGTTCCGCGAATGACAATCCGCAAAATATACGAAAGGCTTCAGGAGATGGGATATATTTATTCAAGACAAGGAAAGGGCAGCTATGTAAAAGATCGGCAAATGCAGATTCCGCTTGTTCTTTCCGGGGATGAAAGCTTCAGCAGGAAAATGATTAGACTTGGGCACCATTTCCGATCGAAAAACATTTTTTGCGAAGAAATCGGCTATAATAAAGCAATCTTTCATTCTCTCGGTGCTGAGGAAACGGATCGAGTATTTAAAATAGGCAGGCTGCGCATTGTCAATAATCGACCAATTGCCTTGCATATTTCCTACGTGGCGAAATCCGTATTTGATGATATTGATTTGTATGGCAAGGAAATCACGTCCATGTTTGATTATTATCAAAAGAAAGGCTTCACTGAATTTGAATCGAAGTCAAGCGTGTTAAAGGTTTTATTTCCGACTAAATTCCTATGGGAAATTCTTGAATGCACCAGTTTAATTCCGCTTTTAGTGTTGGAGACAGGATGTATCGATAAAAAAACCGGAACGGTGCTTGAACATACAGAAATTTTTTATCGGAGTGATTGCTTTAACTTTGTTATATAAAAAACTTTTGCTTTCGGGTATGTCCGATAAGTCCCTAAAATCCAACAAGTAGAGGAAAACATGCGTTTTTCTCTGCTTGTTTTTATATGCTTTCGATTTTGGATTGAAAGCAGCAGAGAGATTCATTCAAGGAATCTCTCTTTTTTTGTGTGCTCATTAACATTTTCTTAAAAATGCGTTTGCAAAAAATTAATAGAATTTACTTTTTTTTAAATTTTTTCCACTTGGCAACAAGATATGCTTAAATCGACGGAAGCAAAAAATCATGATGGAGGGGCGGAAATGGAAAGAAGGCGAAGAACAGAAATTTTAATCAACGGAAATAAGAACGTTGCCGCCACATTGGCACAACAAATTTTAGCTAAGTATGAGGTAAAAACGATTGAAAAGCCGAACAACGGTTTAGTAATGGTAAAAGTTCGGGAAACGGCAAAGAACAGTTTGTTCTACTTAGGAGAAGTTTTTGTAACAGAATGTAAAGTGGAAATTAGCGGGTATATCGGCATCGGCATATTAAAAGGACATGAGCCGGAATTAGCATACCATTTGGCTGTGGTCGATGCAGCTTACAATGCACAATTGCCAGAAACGGAACGATGGAATGAAGTTTTGTTGAAGGAGGAAGCAGCAATTCATGAGCAAAGAAAGAACTCCTTCATGAAAATTTTGAAGACAAAAGTAAATTTTGAAACGATGGATGTTTAAAAGGAGCAGAGGTTGAATGAAATTAGATTTTATTCACGATATTCAACGTGCATATCGAAAAGTTGTTGATTCCATGTCTAGGCCCGGATTGATAACAAATTTAAAAGATGAAGCGGCCAAAGTAGATCTTGAGGCTGGCTGTTTTCCCTTGACACTTGTTCTGGCTGCAATGCTTCTAGATACTGAAGTGACCTTTAAGGTAGTTTCCGAGAAGGAAGAAGAGACAACTCGCTGGATAAACCAACTAACCTATGCAAAAGCTGATGCAGCAGAACGCGCTGATTTCGTTTTTGTACTTTATGACAAAGCTGAAGATGAACTTGGGCAAATATTACAGCGAGTAAAAACCGGCAGTCTCATCGATCCCCATGATTCAGCAACCATTATTGTTGAGGCAGATGCTGTTACGGATGGGTGCGATTTCAAATTAACAGGTCCGGGCATTGAAGAAGCAAATTATGTAAATGTTTCAGTAAATGGGAATTGGATGGAAGTTCGACAGCAACAAAACGCTGAATTTCCAATGGGGGTTGATTTAATTTTTGTGGACAAAAATCATAATCTCTTATGTCTGCCAAGGACGACGCAAATTTTATCAGAAGGGAGGAAGCTTTGATGGGATATGTGGCAGTGAAAGGCGGAACAATTGCCATTGAGGAGTCGATTAAACGGCTGAAATATGAGCGGTTAAAAAAAGGAGTTGTTCTTGACATTGGCAGAATTGAAGCTGGCCTGCGGGGATTGATTGATCAGGTGATGTCAGAGAGCAGTCTATATGACGAAACCCTTGCGGCGCTAGCGATCAAACATGCTGAAGGCAATCTTGAAGAAGCGGTTTTTCTGCTTCGTGCATATCGATCCACTTTACCGCGCAAGCATTATTCGCAAATAGTTAATACAAAGGATATGAGTATCGAAAGAAGAATTTCAGCTAGTTTTAAAGATATACCAGGCGGCCAAATTTTAGGAGCTACAACTGACTACACTCATCGTTTGCTCGACTTTGACCTCATGGAGGAAACAGATGAAGATGCAGTAAATTGGCTTTCAGCCTATGAGAAGGAAACGCTCGATGAAGTGGATGAAAAACATTTTGGCAAACTGCCAAAAGTAAGTGATTACTTAAGAAAAGAAGGTTTGTTCTCGGAGTGTGTAATGGATAATACAGAGCCTGATGATGTAACGAGAAAAAGCTTGACGTTTCCTTCCACCCGCAGTCAGCGTCTCCAAGTTTTAACGAGAGGCCAGACAGGGGCGGTGACTTCATTAGCTTATGCCGTCATTCGCGGATATGGAAGTCTTCATCCAACAGTAGGTGAACTGCGTGTCGGCTATTTGCCGGTTTACATCGATAGCCCTTTTCATTCATTTAATGGAGAAGACGCTGCTTATTATATTGGGGAAATTAAAGCAACCGAAGTCGAAATGTTAATTCCGGAAACAGTTGAGGTCGGGGACGGGAAAAAGGAAATTAAGTTTGAAATCGGATATGGTCTTTGCTTTGGTCAAAACGAAACGAAAGCAATCGCAATGGGAATTTTAGACAATAGTTTGGAGAAAGGAAATAGGGACTATCCGACAGGAGACGAGGAATTTGTCCTTTATCATATTGATTCGGTTGAATCCACCGGGTTTATTTCACATTTGAAGCTGCCTCACTATGTCACTTTCCAATCGAAGCTTGATATTGTACGCAAATCAAAAAGCAAGCAAGAAATGTAAAAAGGAGAGGAATTCATGCAAATCCATTATAATTTTGCTTTTTTCGATGAAGGTTCCAAACGGGAAATTCGAAGAGCCACATTAAAAGCAATTGCCATTCCGGGCTATCAAGTTCCATTTGCATCAAGAGAAATGCCGATTGCACGCGGCTGGGGAACAGGTGGACTGCAATTAACCCTTTCTCTCATTGGCAAAGATGATGTTTTAAAAGTAATCGACCAAGGCTCTGATGAATCCGTTAATGCGGTAAACATTAAAAAATTGGTGATGAAAACGGCGGGCATTAAAACGACGGAGGAGACGCAAGAAGCAACGATCATTCAATCAAGACATCGAATTCCAGAAATTCCTCTTACAGAAGGCCAGATACTTGTATTACAAGTACCACTGCCTGAACCGCTGCGCGATTATGAACCGAGCGAATATAATACGAAAAGGCTTCATGCGGAGAAAGAATACAGCGGCGCATGGCTGATGCTTTTTGAACAAATCATGAAATACGGGCATATGGCTTCGGATTTTGATCATCCTGTTATGGTGGAAAATCGGTATGTCATGGCGCCGAGTCCTATACCAAGGTTTGATAATCCGAAAATGCACTATTCAAAGGCATTAATTTTGCTTGGAGCCGGTCGTGAAAAGAAGATATACGCTGTACCACCATACACGAAAGTCGTTTCACTTGCGTTTGACGATTATCCGTTTGAAGTGGAGAGCTTTGAAGATAAACATTGCAGACTGTGCGGCGCTACGGGAGTATATTTGGATGAATTGTTTAATGAGGAAACAGGTGAAACCTATTACCAATGCAATGATACAAGCTATTGTTTATCAAGATTAAATGAGCAATCAGAATCAAGAGGTGTTCAACATGGATGATTTAAGCAATCCAGTATTATCGGTCAAAAAGTTAAACAAACAATTCGGACCTGGATGCAGCCAATGCGGAAAGGCGGATTCCGCCGTTTTGGTGAAAAACTTTTGCCCTGTCTGCGGTACGGTATATGCTTGCCGTGATATTTCGTTTGATCTCTATCCCGGTGAAGTATTAGGCATTGTAGGTGAAAGCGGCAGCGGTAAATCAACATTAATGAGACAGCTATATTTTGATCAAGAGGCCACAAGCGGTGAAGTGTATATCCGATTTTATCATGATGGAAAAAAAAACGTATTAAACGAGTCCTCCCAACAAAAACGGTACATTCGCAACCATCTGATGGGGAAAGTTTACCAAAATCCGCTTCTCGGCTTGCGCATGAACTTTTCCTCCATCGGCAATATTGCTGAAAAATTAATTGCGGCAGGGAACAGGAATGTTGGACAGATGGTGTTAAGAGGACAAGTGCTGCTTGAGGAGGTAAACATTCCGCTATTTAGGATGAAGGAGGAGCCCCAAAAATTTTCGGGGGGCATGCAGCAAAGAGTTCAAATCGCCAAAGCATTGTCGAATAATCCGCCGATTCTTCTTCTCGATGAAGTAACGACCGGTCTTGATTTGTCCGTTCAAGCAAATGTTTTAGATTTGATACGGAATTTACAGAGGGAACTGAAGATAAGCATGATCGTTGTTTCCCATGATTTAGGCGTTATCAGAATGCTTGCAGACAGAACGTTCGTCATGCTGGAAGGAAAAATTATCGAGCAAGGGTTGACCGATCAAATTTTGGAAGATCCACAGCATCCTTATACACAGCAGCTCGTCCATTCATTATTATGATCAATTTTTTGGACTTGTGAGAATGGAGGAAAAAACGTGTATCTCATAACAAACGGAAGAATTATAACGGAAGAAACCATTCTCGATGGTTACGATCTTCTTATTGAAGGAGATAAAATTAGCAAAATTGATGGTAAAGGGAAAATCGCTTGGAAGGAAGGAATGGAAGTACTCGATGCGGCGGGTGGATATGTCGCTCCTGGGTTTATCGATCTTCATTCTGACTATATTGAACATATGGCAGCACCAAGACCGACATCGTTAATGAATTTTCATTTAAGTCTTCGCGAAGCGGAAAAAGAATTAATCACCCATGGGATTACAACAATGTTTCACTCACTTTCTATTTATAAAAGCTCGGAATTTTCACATAAACCGATCCGTGAGCCGGAAAATGTCCGAAAATTTATTGAAATGATCCACCAAACTCATCATACAAAGCATTTAATACGACATCGGTTCCATGCACGGTTTGAAATTGACAGCATCGAAGAAGTTGAAAACTTAAAATCGTACATTGCTGAGAGCAAGGTGCACTTAATTTCGTTTATGGATCATACCCCTGGTCAAGGACAATATAGAGATTTAGAAATTTACAGAAAAACGATAAAAGGCTACCAAGAGCTCAGTGATGAAGAGATTGATAGAGTCATTACAAAACATCAGCATAAGGAAAAATTAACACTTGAGGGAATAAAGGAAATTGCAACGCTGGCACAACAAAAAGGTATTGCTATCGCTTCTCATGACGATGACACGTTGGAAAAACTTGAGCTTGTGCAAAGCTTTGGGGCTTCGATCAGTGAATTTCCAATCACCTTGGAAATTGCTAAAAATGCGAAGAAGAAAGGAATGCTGACGGTAGCCGGGGCTCCGAACGTTCTTTTGGGAGGGTCCCACAGCGGAAATTTATCTGCACAAGAAGCCATTCAACACGGGTGTATCGATATTTTATGTAGTGACTATTATCCTCCATCGCTGCTTCATGCTGTTTTTAAAATGAGCGAAAAAAGCGATATCGACCTAGTTGAAATGTTTAAGCTTGTAACGATTAACCCGGCCAAAGCTGTCAAACTGGATGATCAAATTGGATCAATTAAGGAAGGAAAAAAAGCGGATATAGTCATCATCGAAAAAATAGACTTAGATTTTCCGGTTATCACGTCTTGTTTTGTGGATGGCCGTTTAATCTTGAAAACAAATTATAGAATTTAAAGATGATGGAAAGGGAGTTTCTATGATCGAGAAAAAGCTGTCAAAAAAACCTTATATCCATGAACATTGCCAGTTGTTTCATACAGAATTAGGTGAATACACAGAAATAGGGGCTCACAATTATTTAGAAAATGTAAAAATGGGGGATTTTTCTTATACAGGGCAGTTTTGCATCCTGCAAAATGTTGAAGTTGGAAAATTTTCCAATATTGCTGCGATGGTGCGAATCGGTCCAACCGCTCACCCGATGAATCGCCCTACTTTGCACCATATTACGTATCGGAGAAAAATGTATGGAGTTGATACTCATGACGATGAAGCGTTTTTATCATGGCGCAAACAACAAATCACCTATATCGGCCATGACACATGGATTGGCCATGGGGCCATCATTATGCCTGGTGTAAAAATCGGCAATGGTGCAGTAGTCGGCAGCGGAGCTATTGTGACAAAGGATGTGGAGCCTTATACAATCGTTGCTGGAATACCAGCCAAACCGTTAAGGCGCCGATTTGATGAGCAAACGGTTAAACGATTGGAACAAATCAAGTGGTGGGATTGGTCGTATGAAACGTTGAAAGAACGAATCGACGACTTGTCTCAACATATTGAAACATTTCTAGATAAGTATGAGGGAAGAAGGGAATTCAGTGGAAAACATTTTAACGGTTGAGAGCCTGTCCAAAACATTTCGATTGCACAGTGTAAACAAGGAAATCCGCGCAATTAACAAGATTAGCTTTGTTGTAAAAGAAGGAGAATTTGTCGGTATTACCGGTAAAAGCGGCAGCGGTAAATCAACCATTTTAAAATGCATCTATCGCACATATTTGCCTGAAAGTGGAGACATCTGGTACAACTCAAAAAAGTTTGGCCTAATCAATTTGCGAGAAGCGGCGGAAAGAGAAATGATTTATTTACGAAAGCATGAGATCGGATACGTATCACAGTTTTTAAATGCTTTGCCTCGTATAACGGCCAGGGAAATAGTCAAACAAGCGATATTAGAAATGGGGTATAACGATAAGTATGCGGAGGAAGAGACAGAAAAAATATTGACGCATTTTGAACTGGATCCGCAGCTTTGGGATAGTTATGTTGCTACTTTTTCCGGAGGTGAAAAACTGCGGTTGAACATCGCTAGAGCAATGGTAAAGCGTCCGAGACTACTTTTATTGGATGAACCGACGGCAAGTTTAGATGATGAATCGAAGGAAAAAGTAAGAGTATTGATGGAGCAGCTCGTTCGCGAAGGGACAACAATGCTGGGAATTTTTCATGATATGTTGTTCATGCAAAATTTATGTGATGTAGAATACCGAATGCTGGACGGGGAAATCATCAAGTATTCTGAAAAAAATCCCTTTACAAAATATTAAAAATTCTTTAGTAATTCAACGATATGAATTAACAGTTCCTTTACATTCATCCTTTATATTCAATTATAAATGGAAAAATAATCTATTTTGAAAGGAAAAGGGGTAATGAATATGAAAAAAATGTTGAGGTTTATGAGCATCGCTTTCATTTTGGTCATCTTTTTGTCAGGTTGTTCATCATCAGCAGGGAAAGAAAGCGATTCCGCTCAAAAAAACGGCGACGATACGCTTACAATTGCATGGTACCCAAATGAATCCGGTGAAGATTTGAAAGCGGCACGTGACGAAATCGCTAAGTTGATTGAAGAAGCAACTGGAAAGAAAGTCGAGCATAAGACGACAACTGATTACATTATTGCCATTGAGGCGATTGCAAACGGAAATGCTGATTTAGCGTTTATGGGTGCACAGGGATACATAGAGGCTCATGACAAAAATGAAAAAGTGCTTCCTCTCGTTGTTCCGAGCGGTGAATCCGGCACACTTGATGATGCCATGTACTACAGCTGGCTTGCCGTAAATAAAGGGGATGAAGACGAGTACAAAAGCGGCTCCGGGTTTTCCATTGATAATATAGCTGGAAAGAAATTTTCATTTGTGTCTAACAGCTCCACATCAGGCTTTAAAGTTCCATCGACCGAAATCGTTTCGTACTTTAGCCAAAAAGAAGAGTACAAAGATTTAACTGCTGAAGATTTATTAGAAGGCGGCGAGGGCAAGTTTTTCAGCAAAGTGCAATATGGAGGCTCTCATCAAGGGTCTGCGGTTAACTTACTGTCTGGAAAAGTAGATGTAGCAGCATTTTGCGACACATGTGTGAACAACTATATTGAATTAGTTGACGGTGAGCAAAATAAACCGGGAGCGGTATATAAAGTCAAAAATGATGCTGCTGAGCCGTTTCATACTGTGCCTGGAAAGGAATTTGTCTTAATTTCAGTCACACCGGTATTGAATGCTCCGTTTGTTGTCAATACGGAAACCGTATCTGAAGAAGATCGCAAAAAGCTTGTGGAAGCTTTTGTTTCTGATGAAGTAGCCAACAATACGAAGATTTTCGTGCCGGAGGATTCTGATTTTAGCGGTTTGTTTACGAAAAAAGCTAATGAGCGTTTCGTTGAAGTAGAGGATTCTTGGTTTGATCCGATCAGAGAATTGTCTAAATAAGGATTTGGTGAGGGATAAACGATGACAGCCATTTTAACATTAAATAACGTTTCAAAACGTTATGGAACCAATACAATGGCACTTCAAGACATTAACTTTTCTGTAAAAGAAGGGGAATTCGTTTCGATCATTGGTCCATCGGGGGCGGGGAAATCAACCCTCCTCCGGTGTATTAACCGCATGATCGAAGCGTCTAGCGGTGAAATCATATTTGATGGTGTCGACATTTTAAAGCTTGACAAAAAAAGCTTAAGAAAAGTGAGAGCAACCATTGGAATGGTCTTTCAGCATTACAATCTTGTCACTAGATTAAGCGTTATTGAAAACGTGCTCCACGGAAGGCTCGGCTATAAGTCAACTTTGGCAGGAGCATTCGGTTTATACAGCGAGGAGGAGAAAAAGCAGGCGGTTCATATTCTCGGATTGTTGGGGCTGGAGGATCAAGTGTATAAACGGTGTGATCAGCTAAGCGGCGGACAAAAACAGCGCGTCGGAATTGCCAGAGCCTTAATTCAAAATCCGAGAATGCTATTGTGTGATGAGCCGATTGCCTCCTTAGATCCAAATTCAGCCAAAATCATTATGGATCATTTAAAAAATATTTCTTCTACACTCGGAATTACTTGTATTGTCAACCTGCACCAAGTCGATGTCGCTTTGAAGTACTCTGATCGAATTATCGGTATTAATAATGGAAAGAAAGTGTACGATGGTCCTCCGAAAGAAATAACGGAAGATATTGTTCGCAATATTTATGGGTCTGAAGTAAAGAATCTGATTCTTTAATGTAGGTGAAGATCATGCAAGCAGATATCTTTGTAAAAAGAAGAAGAAGCTTCTCCTTATTTTTTTTATTGTTGATTGTGTTAACGTATCTTTCTATGTTTATAACAGATTTTCAGCTTGTGAAAGGACTCGCCTCTGTCGCAAAGGCAGTAGAGTGGGGAGTGACAAATTTTTTTCCTGATGCAAAAGCGATGGAAAAGCTTCCGGATATTTTAAGTAAATTACAAGAAACAGTTTTAATATCAGTCGCTTCCACGACATCTGCAGCTATTTTTGCTACTTTTTTCGCAATATGCGGTTCGAAGACGACGAAAGTGAATGGATTATTAAGTGCAATAAGCAGAGGAATTGCAACTGTTTCTCGTAATATTCCGGTGGCTGCATGGGCATTGATTCTGCTCTTTTCTTTTGGACAAAGCTCCATTACCGGATTTTTTGCTTTGTTCTCCGCCTCCTTTGGTTTTTTAACGCGAGCATTTATAGAAACGATCGATGAAGTTAGCAATAGTTCCGTTGAAGCATTGCGTGCAACCGGCGCCCAATTTTTTCCGATCATCTTCCAGTCGGTCATTCCATCCAGCCTTCCCCAGATGATCAGTTGGGTATTATTTGAGATTGAAACGAATATTCGCAGCGCGACTTTAGTTGGAATTTTAACCGGAACAGGAATTGGTTTTTCTTTTGACTTGTATTATAAAAGCTCCAATTATAGTGCAGCGAGTTTGGTTGTCATGACTATCGTACTGACGGTATTTGTCATTGAATATCTTTCGAATTTGATAAGAAGGGTCATTTTATAACGATGAATGAAAATTTAAGGAAGAAAGGGTGATGATATGAATAATGAATGGTTGATGAAAACTGGAAGCACTCTGAAAGACAGCGGAAAATTAACGCATTCTTCGAAAATAAAAGTGAAACCGTTGACGAAGCAGGCAATTGCCATCCGGCTGACATTGACAGCATTATTCGTTATTACTGTTTATGGCTTTACCGTGTTTGATTATGGCGATACAAATTTCATGTCTGGATTAAAAGAAACGTTTGCGAATTTTAAAACAATGTTTTTCGAAGCAAGCTTTTCGCGATTAACTATAACAGAAGCAATCTATCAAGTGTTGATAACTTTGGGGCTTGCTTTTTTGACGACAGTGTTCGGAGCTGTTATTGCACTTTTTCTAGGGCTGTTCGCAGCGCAAAATTTATCAAATAAAGTTGTTTCCAATACCATTAAAGCATTTGTTGCATTTATTCGCGCCGTTCCTACTGTTTTGTGGGTGCTGATTTTTTCCGTCGCTGCTGGTCTAGGAAGTGTTGCAGCTGTTATTGGCATGACGTTTCACTCCATTGGCTATTTGATTAAAGCATATTCTGAATCGTTCGAAGAGTTGGATGAAGGTGTGATCGAAGCATTAAAGGGCTGCGGGGCCAATTGGTGGCAAATTGTGTTTCAGACGGTAATCCCCTCGTCAATGACGTATTTAATTTCTTGGACGTTTATGAGATTTGAGATTAACTTTTCCGTTGCCGTTGCGATGGGGGCTGCCGCAGGAGCAGGCGGGATCGGATTTGATTTGTTTATGGCGAGCGGATTTTATTTTGATTTAAGGGAAATCGGAATGATTACTTACTTCATTCTTGTTTTAGCGATCATTTTCGAATTTGTTTCGACAAGAATGAAGGCAAATTTGCGTGAAACTCATTAATTATTTTATAAAAACAGTGAAAGCAGGTGTTGACCGTAATGATTGATTTACATTGTCATTCAAATATATCAGATGGCTCAATGAGTCTATTTGAAGTAATTTCTCTTGCGAAAGAAAAAGGAATCACCCATTTGGCAATTACGGACCATGATACGACAAAAGGATTAAAGGAAGCGAAATATATAGGAGAGCAGCTCGGAGTAACCATTATTCCAGGGATCGAGATTTCGGCTTATGACTATAAAAGACAACGGAGAGCCCATATTTTAGGCTTTTTTGTGGAACCGCATCACGAAGCGATTGAAAACCTGTGCAGCCCGCTGTTAAAGATGAGACACCTAGCATCATATGAAATGACGAAAAGAATTATGAAAGCAGGTTTTAACATTTCATGGGAAGAAGTAGAACAATTCGCCAAAGACGGCACAGGGGTATACAAACAGCATATTATGCATGCTTTAATAAACAAAGGATACGCTGACAAAATCTATGGCGATCTATATGATAAGCTTTTTTCAAAAGGCGGGGAAGGAAAGCCGCAAGGATTAGCGCACATACCTATACAGTATGTCGATGTGGAAGATGCGATTGTTGCCATCCGCGAGGCGGGCGGTTTGCCGGTACTTGCCCATCCAAAACAATTCAACAATTTTGATGCAATCCCCGAGTGGGTTGAGATTGGCTTAGAAGGCGTCGAAGCAGTTCACCCTTTGCATGGACCTAAGGACGAAGAACTTGTCAAATATTATGCGGACCAATTCGAGCTGATCGAAACAGGAGGATCTGATTTTCACGGCTTTTATGGAAATTTTGAACTAGGCAGCAAAGATGCCGGAATGGTTCGATATGAAAAACTTCTCGAACGCTATCAAAAGCTATGTGAAAGCAAGAAAACATTATCGTAAATGTAAGAAGCTCTCAACTTTCATTTTTTTGGAGCCAAGTTAGGAATATAATTCGGGCAAAAAACGCTTCTCTTTTCAATAATAATATGTTCCGTCATTAACAGTGGGAAACAGATGAATATTAAATTGATTCTTTACTTCGGCGATTATTTTAACAACAATTTACAGCCTTTTGCCTTCCGATTATTATCGTTTTGAACGGATAAAGGACTTACATATAAAAAAAGTCCTTTATTCAATTTCTTTTCTCCCTTTTCATTTTTCCTGCCAAATTGCAGCGTGCAAGAGCTCCCTCAGCAATGAGAACAATAACTGCGGCTTTTTTGACAATTTTTACTCTTTTCCCTATCATTAGGCTTTCGGCTTTTCGGTTTGGAAGATAGAATACAGAAACTGACAACTTATTAAACATTCCGTTTTTTGCGCTCATCCTTCAATTATGCTTTTCTGTAAGGGCTTCAACAAAATTACTGGTAAAAGAATATCATGTTAAAGAGAAGCTCTGTCAATCTATTCCCCCTCATCTTTCAGCGCTTGAAGCTACTTCAACGGCAAAAGGCAACCTGCTCAAGTTCACTTTTTGTAACTCTCTCATGTAATCGTCAAATCATCTCTGTAAAATGGACGCTTATTAAAAAAGCGCGAGCATTTCCCCTAAAATAAAATTTATCAAAATATGGAATTTTTTCTATTATTTATGATATATTCAATCTAGATAAAGAATGGACTCGAAATGGTAAATTAAAAAAATCGAGTGATGGCGAAATAAGTTTTTGCCATCGCCCTAGATTTTAAATTCAGGGGGCAGTATGTTAAAGTCTAATCTATTTTATTCGAATTTCAAGTTAAATTTTAGGCGCTATGTCAATAGATTTCTTTTTTTCTTTCCGTTTGGGGAAAATTTATTGAATCAAAAAATATTACTAGTTTTATTTGTTTTCATTTTTGGAGTATACAATTTTATCCTATATCATTTAGTAGAACTAATCATTCCTTATTTTTCTCAAGCAGCTGTTTTGTTAGTCAATTTGCTAGTATTATGGAATTTAATCAACAATCTTCGTTCTTCTCATGATATTTTGCAAAGGTTTGTCTATCCGGAAGATTTTCTCTTACTATACTCCGTGAAAACAGATCCAAATGATATATTATTGGTAAGATTTTTTACGCAAATCATTTTCAAGTCACTGTTTTCGACTCTTTTCTTTTTATATCCAATCCTGTTCTACGTTTTAAATTTTGCAGAAGAATCAATAACTTCTAGGCTATTGTTATTTGTATCTTTTCCATTTTATGTTCTTTTTTTAATTGGGGTCATCAGTTTTTATTCTTCAGGATTATACATAATATATTCAAAGTTTTTGCATGTTGTTTTTCAGTCAGCTGTGAAAAGTGCACTTTCTTTTGTTTTTGTTATGCTGCTATCATTTCTGTCTACGACTGTATTTGGCTGGTTAGGCTTTAGCTACTTTTATGAGGAAAACTTTATAGAATCAATCATTCATTCTATTTCTAGATTCAATCTTGATGTGATTTTGACTGGTTATGTGCTGCCTACTAATTGGTTATTTAATACACTAATGGAAGTAGAATACTTTCTCTATTATCAACCGTTGTTGCTGATTATTGGAATCATTCTAATTTATATTTCGTATCTTATTGTAAATAAGTATTTAGACGTAAAAGATATTTCGCAGCTTTCCAATGAAAAAACAAATGTCAACATAATAAAAAACAGATCTTTTCATAACTTTATTGATAGAAAACTAAAAAAGCTTTTATCAAGGAAAGTTTTGGCGGTTATGAAAAAAGATTTCATCGCTTTCACTCGAGCGAATTTTTTAATAAAAAAGAGGTTTTATTTATCTATCTATATGCTGGCTTCCGAAATCGGAATATTGTTCGGGTTAGGAATGATGCAAAATTGGTTTGAATTCCCGGCTCTTTTCGTAATATATCCGATCATCTTTGCAGTTTCATTAAATGTCTCGTTTTTAGGAGACGGATTATTAGGGATTACATCAGCTGATGCTGAAAGGGAGAACTTGCTTTTATATAAAGGGTCAGGCTCTTCTTTGAACCAGTTAATCGTAAGCAAGGCGATTTTACATGTTATTCCTATTTTGATCGTCATGAACGTTTTATTTATATGTGTTGTATCGTTTTTTCATCTGAAGCTAAGTACTGTCATTATGATATTTGTCCTTGTAAATACTACCGCTATTATCATCAGCAGTGCTCAAATTATTGGAACGTTTTTGTATCCGCGTCTGGATTGGGAACATATTGAAGATGTTTGTGTATGGCAAAATAAAAGTGCAGAGCTTTGCAAAGGAAAAATGCAGAGTCCTGCACTAAATTTTTGTGCATAAACAAAAAAAGACTTGCCAGTCACCCCAAGTCCCACTACAGTAATTGTGTCAAGCAATTGGTAGTGGAGGTAAGAAAGGATGCTAGCAATGTCTGATATTAATTGTATCAAACATTTAAGAAATAACAAAGGTTTATCTATTTCAGAAATACAAAGAACAATGGGAATTAATTGGCGAACAGCTAAGAAGTATGCGGATGAAGATCAACTCCCTAAACAGAAATCATTTAAAAAGAAAGGGATGATGTATGAGGAAAAGTGGGGAGTAATTGTTTCAGATTGGCTTTTTGAGGATTTAAAGTTAAGGAAAAAATTAAGAAGAACAAAGAAACAAATATTTGAAGAACTAAAGGAAATGGGTTTCCAAGGTTCTTATCGTACTGTTTGTTACTTTATCTCTGAATGGATGAATACTCACCAAGAAGAAAAGGATAATGTAAACGATAAAATAAAATCAACAGATTTCGCTCATTTGGATTGAACACTTTTTCACTATCAAATACACTTCTAATAAACTAGTTTATTAAGTTTATTGGAGGTTGTACTAGTGGAGGAGAAGCTTGTGTTATATATTGAAATCCATCAATTACGTACTAAAAGATTGCGAATTTCACAAATCGCAAGGAAATTGAAAATCTCACGTAATACAGTTTATAAGTATTTAAATATGACATTTGAAGAAGCGGTGGAGGAGTTTGGCACGATTGAGCGAAAGAAAAAGTTAGATCCCTATCGGGATTGGATTGTGACATGGTTACAAGAAAATCCAAGCATGAGTGGAGCACAAATTTTGGACTGGCTTCAAGAAAAGTTTCCTGACTTACAAGTTGGAGAAAGTACAGTTCGTCGGTATGTCAAAGAGATGAGAGAAATTTATCAAATTGAAAAAACGGATGGACCCCGAGAACATGAAGCTGTTGATGAATTACCACCAGGAAAACAAATGCAAGTAGACTGGGGACAAACCATTCAGAAAACAATAGATAATAAGGACATCAAACTTTATTTTATTGCCTTTGTATTATCTCACTCTCGACAAAAGTATATGGAATGGCAAGACCGCCCCTTTACAACGAAAGACACCATTCGTTGTCACGAAAATGCCTTTAGATATTTTGGGGGAATGACTGAAGAAATTGTTTATGATCAAGACAATCTTATTGCGGTAAGCGAAAATGCTGGAGATCTTATCTTAACAAAGAAATTTCAGGCATATGTGAACGAACGTAAATTTCAGATTTACCTATGTCGAAAAGCAGATCCCCAATCGAAAGGAAAAATTGAGAACGTTGTGAAATATATCAAGTATAATTTCGCAGCACATCGTATCTTCTCAACAATCGGAGATTGGAATGAAAAAGCCTGGAATTGGCTAGAACGTACTGGGAACTATAAAGTGCATCAAACAATAAAAAAGAGACCTTACGAAGTGTATCAACTGGAAAAGAAACACTTACGAAAGATCTCCTCACCGCTTTCTTTAACAGAAAGCAACCCTATTGAAATTATAACAAGGAATGTGAATAAGGACAACACGATTCGTTACAAATCGAATCGCTATTCAGTACCTATCGGCACATATACGAAATGCCCTACAGTGAATCTGCAAATCAATAATGAAAAATTAATCATCATAGAACCTACAACTGGCGAAATACTTGCCAAGCACACGATAAGTTTAGAAAAAGGAAAGCTAATTAAAAATACGAATCATGCACGAGATCATACAGAATCGCTTGATATGCTTAAACAAAGAGTGCTTCATTTATTTCCTACTGGAGAAGCATCGAGACAATATATTGATGAAATCTGCCAGAGATATAAGCGCTATCGCCGTGATCAATTACTCATTTTACAAAGGGTTGCCGAAAATGATCCTCATTGGATTCCAATGGCGTTAGAGAAATGTATCCGTGAAAAACTGTATAGTGCAAATGCTTTTCAAGATGTCGTAAATTACTTAAAGCTACAAGAATCTAATCCCATTCTTGAAATACAGGTCAATTCTACTAAACTTGTTTCTTCGATAGCTGTAGAAACAAGGGATTTCAATACATACATTCAAAGAATGGGAGGAAAAACAAATGAATAAAAGTGTTCCAGAAATTCAACAAGCCTTTAAACAATTGAGATTATCCGAAACAGCGGAGGAGCTCCCAGAGCTCCTTCGGAAAGCAGAGCAATCATCTTGGACATATTTAGAGTTCTTAGAACAGATAACTACGTATGAACTAAAAAGACGTGAGGAGAAAAGTATTGAAAGACGAATGAATTGGGCTCGTTTCCCGTTCTATAAACCTTTAAGTATGTTTAATATAGATGAGCAAACAGCCATTACAGAGCGGCAATTAAGGCAATTACGTGAATTTCAATGGTTAGAACAAGCATACAACTTAATATTACTTGGACCACCTGGAGCGGGAAAAACTTTATTATCCGTTGGCCTTGGAATTGAAGCGATTCAAAAAGGCTTTCAAGTGTATTTTGTGACCATGGGGGAATTAATTCAGCTATTAAAAACAGAAGAATATGTCAATAAGTCAAAAACTCAGTTAAAGAGACTGCGTGCATCAGATCTTGTGATAATTGATGATGTCATGTATATGGCAATGGATCAACGAGAAGGCACATTGTTCTTCCAGCTTATTCATCAATTATATGAACGAAGTTCGTTAATTTTAACATCCAATCGAAGCCCAGAACAATGGATAGAACTCGTAGATAATCCAGGGATGATGACTGCAATACTTGACCGTCTGTTACATCGAGTTGAAGTGATTCATATGAACAACGAAAGTTACCGATTAAAACATCAAGAAACAATTTTTTCTTAGCAAAAAGTGTTCATCCGAAATGAGCAAAAATTGTTCATTTGGGGTTGACGTTTACAGATAAAGGGTATGAAAGATTAGAACATCCTCCGGGTGAAGCTCAAGTAGACTTTGGAGTAATGGAAGCTGTACAAGATGGAGAAATTGTGGATATTCATGCTTTAGTTATGACGTTTCCTCATAGTAATGCTGGATTTGCAGTACCGTTACCAGCTGAAAATCAAGAATGCTTCTTACATGGTCTCAATATTCTTTTTAAACAGGTTGGGGGAGTACCTAAAAGGATAAGAATCGATAATTTGACCCCCGCTGTGAAGAAAAAAAGGACAAAAAATGAAGAAGCACAATTAACTGATGAATTTGTTCAATTTCAGAATTATTATGGCTTTGATGTGCAGGTATGCAATCCAAGAAGTGGCCATGAAAAAGGAAATGTTGAGAATAAAGTTGGATATATACGCTATAACTTTTTTACTTCAGCTCCAATAATGGACAGCTATGAGGGTTTAACTAATCAATTATTTCATAAATTAGAGGCGGACAGAAATAGAATTCATTATGCCAAAAACGTACGTATTGAGGACTTATGGCAGGAAGAACGGGATTATCTTCTAGCATTACCGGAAAAGCCCTATCCTGTATTTAAAGAGCATCTTGTTAAAGTAAACAAATATAATGAAGTGAAAGTGGATCAGACGTTGGTTCATGTCCCTAAGGGTGGCAACTATAGTCAATTACAAATGATATTAACATGGGATCAATTAAAGATTGTTTCACCTAATGGGGAGATATTATTGGATGACTATCGGCCATATATGAAAAAGCGAAAAGCATTACCATGGCTTTCAATAATTAAAACATGGATTCATAAACCAAGGGTTGTAGAATATTCGCGCTATAATAAGTATTTACCGGGAAGAATTAAAGAATTTTTGTTGGTAGATAATTTAATTATTCGACGAAAACGATTAGAAGCTCTAGCTAGTTTATTAGTTTCTCATGACATGAAGAAGATTAATGAAGAGTTCTATGAATTAATTGCACAGGATAAGCTACCTAGTGATAATAATCCTTATGAAGTGGACTGGAGTAAATACGATTCATTAGCTCCTAGAGAGGAGGCTGTCAATTGAAACAGGACATTAAAGAATTGTGTAAGTCATTGAGGTTAGCTTATGTTGCGGATGTATACGAGCAAATACCGTTTGAAACTCCGAAACAATTCTTATATGGGCTACTTAAGGAGGAAATAAGATTAAGAGAAAAAGCGAGAGCAATCCGCTTGATAAAAAAGGCGAAGTTCTTAGATAAAAAGAGTTTACATGATTACGAGTGGACCGAACAACTTCGGTTCCCTCCTCACTTAACCAAAGAGGATTTGTGTAGCCTACAATTTATTGAGAATCGAGAAAATGTAGTTTTAGTTGGTTCACCCGGGACAGGGAAGACTCATTTAGCCACAGGACTAGGGAAAAAAGCTTGTGAACTAGGTTATGAGGTTCGTTTTTACCGTGTTGCCCACCTAGTTGAGGAATTAGAGCAAGCTTTACGTAACAACCGTTTATCA
The DNA here is from genome assembly GCF_038593265.1 of Ureibacillus sp. FSL W7-1570. Classification (GTDB taxonomy): domain Bacteria; phylum Bacillota; class Bacilli; order Bacillales_A; family Planococcaceae; genus Ureibacillus; species Ureibacillus suwonensis. The sequence continues at coordinate 1,895,579 of NZ_CP151979.1, read as the reverse complement.
GCATTTAGAAAACGGATGGAGAAGGTTGATTTGGTCATTTTAGATGAAATGGGATACTTACCATTTAGTAAAGAAGGAGCTGAATTATTATTCCAAATTATATCGGAGTTTTATGAACAGAAAAGCGTAATTATTACATCTAACTTAGAATTTAGTCAATGGAACCGGATCTTTACAGATTCTCGTTTAACAGCAGCGTTAGTGGACAGGCTAATTCATCACGCCCATATCATCTCTTTTCATGGCGAGAGCTATAGACTGTCCCACGCATTGTCGAAAAGGAATTAAATGGGTGGCAAACCTCTGCATTTTTAATTGCATTTCTCTGCACTTTTCTATTGCAAAATACACCTGGTGGTATTGAAAAAACTGTACAAAAAATTTATGATCTATATAAACTGTTAAAAAGTTGGAGTTATAGAACATACCAAGTGATCTTCGTAATGCATTTTTAGACTTTTTTGGCATAGCGAATATTATTAGGGCATGTACTTAAGATGAGGAGGATAAAATGAGAAAGCCCGTGATTCCTTCTAATTTAGCTTTTATTCTGCTGGCATTAATTCAACTATATATAATATTTGCTAATTGGGGAGGAGACACTCTAACTATTATTTTTTCTTTTCTAATTTTTATTGGCTGCATAGCTATTTTAATTGTAAGTATACTTTATAAAAAAATATAAAATAATCAAATAAAATACTATAACATAATAAAGCTATAAAATAGTTTTTTCAGTATTTTATAATATGACTTTTCCAAATAAAAATTAGCTTGGAAGGAAATCTTTTCCTTCAAACTTTTATTTTTGCTTATTTTACATTTGCTATTATTCGACATACACTTTGTAAGTATATTTCTTATAGATTTTCGTAGATTGATAGTTTCCTTGTAACCGTCAAGTAGAATTAAACAATTTTCCACAAATAATTTTGGCTCTATAATATTTGGTGTTGGTGAGTATAAACCAGCACCAATTTTTTTGAACAAAAAAAAATGAGACAGTGACAAAACTCTGGTAAAATGTAATCGCCAAAACACATTTTCCAAAGGAGTTGTGTCACATGTCTCACCATCATTCTATACGAAACCTACTCAATATAAAAGACAAAAATATCACATTTGATGAAAATTTTTGTGCAGAAGAACTCATTAAAGGGGTCCAATCAAAAGTCTTTTATGGCCAATTAACTTACCAACCAAAAGCTTGTTATGCTTGTGGACATGTCTTTGATGTTCAAATCATTAAACACGGTTTTAAAACGTCTCTCATTAAAATGCCTAGCATTTCAGGTTTTCATACCTACTTAAAATTGCGTAAACAGCGTTATTTCTGTAAACATTGTCATTCCACGTTTACTTTAAAAACGAGCGTCGTGGCTAAAAACTGTTGTATTTCCAACAATACTAAAGTAGCGATTGCTTTAAACGCCAAAGATAAAATATCCGAAAAAGATATTGCGATGAAACATAATGTTTCTCATGCCACTGTCAGTCGTGTCATTGACAGCTTTTATAGCTATTATCAACCAAATGTTCACTACCTTCCAAAGCATTTGTGTTTTGATGAGTTTAAATCAGTGAAATCCGCAGCTGGAGCGATGTCCTTTATTTTCTGCGACTCTGAAACGGGGGAGATTGTGGATATCGTGGAGGACCGGAGATTACATGTCCTCAAAGAGTATTTCTTACGGTATTCCAAGAAGGCGAGAGATGCGGTAAAAACGATTGTCATCGATATGTACAGCCCTTATATTTCCTTAATCCACGAAGTTTTCCCTAAAGCGGAAATCGTACTCGACAAATTCCATATCCTCCAACTATTTAGCAGAGCTTTAAACAAAACGCGCATCAACGTCATGAATCGGGATAAAAAGAATTACAATAAATTAAAAAAATACTGGAAGCTCCTTCTGAAAGATCAAACAAAACTTGATTATAAGAACTATAAATATCATCGTTGCTTTAAAAAGCATATGTGTGAGGTGGAGATTCTCCACTATCTCATTGATTTAGATTCTGAATTAAAAGCGTCCTATGAGTTATATCAATACGTGCAACATTGCATAAAAATCAAAGACTTTGAGCTCCTAAAGAAAACATTAGAGAATAAACAAAATATCGTTTCCAGCTATATGAAAACCGCCATCAAGACAATCAACAAATACATCAATTACGTGGAGAATACGTTGAAATATGATTATAACAACGGCATTTTAGAGGGGATTAATAACAAAATCAAAGTGATTAAACGCATTTCTTTCGGTTATCGATCCTTCTATCACTTTAGAAACCGAATATTCATTACCCAAAACTTAGCGAAAATAAAAACAGCTTAGGGGAACCTCGAATTTCCCCTAAGCCATCCGATTACATATTACCAAATAATGTCACTAAAATTTATTCACCAACACCATTTGACAAAGAACCATAATTTTAAACAGTTTTCTACAATTAAGATTCAACAGTTTGCTGAATTAAAATAATACCTTTCTGTATTTCATACGAATGCTATCCGTTTCGTTATCGAAAGTGATAATTTCACTCCTATGTAATAAACGGTCAAGTATAGCTGTTGTTAAAGTAGGATCACCAAGAAATTTTCCCCATTCATTTGGCCCTTTATTAGAGGTTAGAATGAATGCTGCTTTATCATATAAATCATAGATAAACTGGAAAAATAGATTGGCTTCCTGAGTCTCGTAAGTCATGTACATGACATCATCAATAATAATTAAATCCGAAGCTATAATACGTTTGTAGCGTATTTTAGATTTATTGATATATTCTTTTGTTTTTAAAATATACATAAGCTGATTCATGGAGACAAAGGATACTTTGTATCCTCTCTCCACAGCGTGTATTCCTAATGCAACGGATAAATGTGTTTTTCCTGCTCCTGTTGGTCCCATCAAAATTAAAGTAAAGTAAGCGTAAAATAACGCCCACGTGTTTTTTCGTGGGCGTTTATTATATGCTCTATTTAGTTTTATTTGGTACGCGACATTCTTCTGGAATTGTCTTCGACCAAGGAAGGAGTTGATCGATGGCTTCTACATCATTGTGATCTATCAATGGTAATTGTTCGAAAAGATAGGTTAAGTAGTTCAATGGATTTAATTGATTCTCTTTAGCTGTTTCGACAATGCTATAAATAATAGCGCTGGCTGATGCACCTTTCATCGATTGTGCAAATAGCCATGCCTTCCGGCCCATCACGAATGGTTTAATCGATCGTTCCGCACGATTATTATCGATTTCAAGTCGACCATCTTCTAAAAACACTATGAGCTTACTCCATTGATTTATACAATATGTAATTGCCTCTCCCAATTTGCTTTTTGGGGGAACTTGAGGGCGTTTTGTTTTTAGCCATGCCAAAAAAGCGTCTAACACAGGTTTAATGTGTTCAAGACGGTATTCTTTGCGCTGTTCGGGAGTACAGTTCTCAAATTTTTCACTGATTTGTCTTTCAATCTGGAATAATTGATTACAGAATTGAATTCCTTCTGCAGCGGTTGATGATGTTTTATCCACATTGGCTGGTAATGCCTTCAGTGCTTCATCGAATTTTCGCCTTGCATGTGCCCAACACCCTACCAGTTCGACATCCTTTAATTCATGATATCCTGCATATCCATCTACATGCAGATATCCCTTAAATCCTTTTAGAAAAGCCTTCGGATGTTTACTGTGACGAGTCGTTTGATAATCATATAAGATGATTGGCGGTACGTCTCGTCCTGTTCGATACATCCACATATAAGACTTCGAATCCGCTTTTCGTCCAGGTTCTGCTAGAACTTGAAGTGTAGTTTCATCCGCATGTAGAATATCGTTTTCGAGTAATAGCTCATGCATCCGTTTATATAGAATGGAAAGCCAATTGGTTGCACCATAAATCATCCAGTTGGCGAGCGTTTGGCGTGATAAATACACACCGAATCGTTCCAACTGCTTTTCTTGACGATAAAGAGGCATTCCTTCCACGTATTTTTGGTTCATGATATAAGCCATAGCCGATGCAGATGCCAAACTTTTTGGGTAAATTGGTGTTGGCATTTTGGCTGTGACAATCGGTGTCTCGATTCCTTCCCGTTCACATTGACGGCAACTGTAAATATGTTGAACATGCTCAACGACTTTTACTTGAGCAGGAATAATCTTGATTTCTCTTCGTATTTCCGTACTCATTTCGTGTACGGTTCCACCGCAACACAAACAAACCTGCTCTTCTTCGGCTAAACGATAGTGAATCGTTTCCGTCGGCAAGTTCTCTAGTTTCGCATCGCGTTGTCCTACAGACTTCTTCCGTTTATAAGTAATGGTTTCAAGTGTAGGTTCTTCCACTTCTGTATCCGCTGTGATTTCAGCTTCATTAAAAAGAGGAAGTTCGAGTTGATCCGGATTCGTTTTTTCACTGGAAGCCCCAAATTTTTTATGTTGGCTAAGGCGGAATTGTTCTTCCAACCATTTGATTTTAGCCTGTAAGGCTTCATTTTGTTTTTTGAGTTCCGCATTTCTCGCTTGCAGTTCTTCAATTGTTGATTCATTGGTTTGTTTGTGTTTGTTCATAAGTTAAAGAATAAAGGAAAGGAATTGACAGGTCAATGTCAAATTCCTTTTAAACCATGATTTTAGCTGATACTTGTTCATGTGCTTGTTTTTGTTCAAATGAAAGACCATCGAGCAACCAACTGAATTGGCGGGGAGTGATGCACAAAGGGCCGGGAGTTCTTTCATCAGGCCATTGAAAGACCCCTTTCTCTAAACGACGATAGTACAACCAAAACCCATTGTGATCCCAATGGAGAATTTTCAATTTATCTCGTTTCCGATTACAGAAAACAAAGAGATTAGAAGAGAAAGGATTTAACTGAAAGCTCATTTGAATAATGGCTGCTAATCCATCAATCGACTTGCGTAAATCCGTTGCCCCCGCTGCTAAATAAACATGTTGAATGGGTGTTTTACTTAACATGTGTTTTCAGCACCTGAACCACTTCGTTGAAAAGGAGTGGATTGAAACCTTCTTTTACTTCGATGGAAAATTCCCCAATGTTAACGATGAGCGGGGAGTTTTTTTCATCCAACGGATGGGATACTTCAACAGTTAGCCATTGAGGGGAAGTCCGTGAAGTTTCAGTTGTCTCTAACTCTAGTCTTTTCATCCATTTATATATACTTTGGTGACCTACTTGATTTTGTTTGCACCAAGCTTTTATACTTGACTCTCCACTAGATCGATAAGATTCGATTCGTTGTTGCCACAATTGTTTTCGTTCATCTGGGGACATAAAAATAAAAACCTCCTAACTTTTGATGTTGATCTAATTATCACAAAACATCAAAAGGGTTAGAAGGTGTGGGATATTTGGCGCTTACTTTTAAAACTTAAACATTTGCAGAATAATCGGTGCACCTTTTGGCGGCAGGTCTTCAGTTATTAACTTGAGCATGCCGCACTCTACTTCGTAATTTTCTTTAGGTTGAAGCACTCCGTTAATAAATAAATTCATATAGGAGACTGTACTTGGATCCATGATTTTGTGATGTTTTCCTTTTGTAATCCCATCTTGATCTCTATAGACTCTTGACTTCCCATTTGAAATTGTAAAGTACTCAAAAACTTCAACCTTTTTTGGAAGGCGAAAGGAAAATTCTGTCGGCGGCAAAGGAGGGATTCTTAATAATGGCTTGGGTAAATTATTTACACCTGTTTGTTTGTTCATCATTCCGATCCTTCCAGATAATTACTAACTCTTTTTTTATTTTATGCCTAAGTCAATAAAAAATTTCACCATATAATAAAGCGAAAATGAACTTCAAGGAGGAAACTTCATGCCATTGGAAATTTTGAAGCTTGCAATTAATGCGGCCACAACTGTAGTTACTTCTCCAGATGTACAAAAATTTTTTTATGTAGTAGATGCGGATGTATCTGGTGGAACAACGTTAACCATTGACGCAGATGATTTTATGGATGATACAGGGGCAACAGGAGTTACACTTCCGGAATTAGCTGATGAAAATAGTTATTTTATTGTTTATGTAAATGGTGTCCAAGTAATGCAAGACTTAGTGACATATAACCCAGGCGGATCGGGTGCAGGATCTCTTGTAATTAATGTCCCTGCAGGATCCGATATTATTGCAAATTCACCGGTCGTTCTTGTCGTAACAAACTTTAATCCAACAGCCCAAACGACTATTAATACTTAAGAAGTTGTATAATAAATGAATTAAGATTATCCGTATACAAAGGCAAAGCACCTCCTTTCGATTAGAAGAGGTGCTTTGTTAGTTTAGAGAATGTGGACGAGATAAGTTATTTGAAATAAATTACTAATAGAAATTCCCATGATGTACAAGGCCGGATTAAAAAACTAATTGAACTCCCCTTAAATCTTTAGATTGGAAGAGGATGAGAAAGAATATGGAAAAGAGGAATTTAAATTTAATCTTTATGGCTTCAAATATATTGATTGGTGTAATTCTTGGATTATTCATCGTTTACAGTATAAAGAAGGAGTTCAACTTAAGTGTTTTCCTCGGTGCTTTAACATCCACCGTGGTCAAGTCCAAATTATTGTGTAAATTCCCCTTTGATAGAAAACATGGACCTGATGACTTGACGTATGGTAGGTAAGTCCGGCAAGTCTCCCTGCCGGTCGTCTTCCCGGACCAATGATCATGTTGTCAAGGAACAGGTGTGTCAAGGAGCTTTCGCGGCAACTCCTCGCTTCCGAGGTATTCCACGTTCTCCTTGACACAGCGAAGGGGTTATCCCACTCTCTTGATCGCCGGAGCCTCCTGATTCACCGATCGGACTCCTTGCTCTTTCATTTTCCGCCACCGCCAATATTCGGACATATCCAAGTATTTGCGCCCTGACATCCATTTTTCGTCGATTTCGATCAACACGGCGCCAACGAGGCGATACACCGATTCCCGGTTCGGAAAGATGCGGATGACCCGTTCTCTGCGGCGGATTTCCTCGTTCAGCCGTTCCACTCCGTTGGTCGTGCGCAGGCGCCGCCGGTAACGGTCCGGATAGTCCAATACGGCGGTGGCGTCTTCGAATCCCTCTTCGAGGATTTGCATGGCTTTTGGGGCTTTTTCTTCCCATTTGGCCAGCACTTGTTCCAATAACAGCCGGGCCGTTTGCTTATTTGGAGCATGAAGAATCCCACGAATCTCCTCGAGCAAGGCATCCTGCATATACTTTGGTGCGGCATCGAGGATATTACGAATAAAATGTGTCTGGCATCGTTGCCATGTAGCGCCTTGGAAATGCTTTTCAATGGCTTGCACCAGCCCACCGTGCTGATCCGAGATGATCAAGTCCACTCCCCGGAGTCCCCGGTCTTTCAGCCATCCGAAGAACTCGCTCCAGCTGGACTCCGATTCACTGTTTCCGATTTGCAGGCCAAGAATTTCTCGATATCCTTCCTCATTCACTCCTATAGCGATCAACACGGCTCTGGAGCGTACTCGTCCATCCTCCCGGACTTTCGTATAAATAGCATCTACTAGCACAAACGGATACACGTGTTCATGAAGGGAACGATAATTCCAGTCTTGGATAATCGGATCCAGTCCCTTGCACAGTGAGGAGACCGTGGATTTGGAAAACGAAGTGCCGCATAATTCCTCCGTGATTTGAGTGATTTTTCGGGTAGACACCCCGTTTACCACCATTTCCATGAGTGCCAGTACCAGTGCTTGTTCGCTCCGTTGATACCGTTGGAACAGTTCCGTAGAGAACTCTCCATCTCTTGTTCGTGGAACGCGCAAGGTCAACCGTCCCACCCGGGTTGTCAGCTGGCGTGGATATGAACCATTTCGATAGCCTTTTCGTTCTTCCGTTCGTTCATAACGACGAGCCCCCAGCTGTTCTTCCACTTGCGCCTCGAGGATTTGATTGAGGACTTGTTCCAATAGCTTAGCTAAATTGTTTATTGCAAAATAAAAATACAGAGTTCTGCAAGGAAAACGTGCAGAGATTGATTGGGTAAAAAAAAAAAGCTTGCCAGCTCCTAAAATTCCCTCTACTGTTAAGGTTGTGAAGACTAAAACAGTGGAGGTAAAGAAAGGATGCTAGCAATGCCTGAAATTCATTATATCAAACATTTAAGGGAAAACAAAGATCTGTCGATCTCGGAAATTGCGAGAAAGACAGGGCTGAATTGGAGAACTGTCAAGAAATATGCCGATGGAAATATTGGCGGACAAAAAATCATGAAAAAGAAACGGGGGATGATGTACGAGCTAGGATATGGGGAGATCATCGATGACTGGCTGGAGGAGGACGCGAAGCTGCCACGAAAAGAGCGAAGAACCAATCGAACCATGTTTGAACAACTGCAAAAAGAGCATGGTTTTCCCGGTTCTTACCGAACTGTATGTGCCTACATTCAGGAACGGAAGCCGCATATCAAGGCAGAAAAGGAAAAACGATACGAACGGCTGGAGCATCCTCCGGGGGAAGCCCAAGTCGATTTTGGCACGATGCAAGTAGTGAAGGATGGAGCTCTTGAAGATAAAAAGCTCTTGATTTTGAGCTTCCCCCATAGTAATGCTGGATTTGCTCATCCTCTCCCGTCAGAAAATAGGGAATGCTTCTTGGAAGGATTGAAACAGTTATTTCATCAAGCAGGGGGAGTGCCGAGGCGTTTAAGGATGGACAATTTGTCCGCTGCCGTGGTGACAGTCGGGAAAGGAGATAACCGTCAGTATACCGAAGCGTTTCTGCGTTTCCAAGCCCACTACGGGTTTGAAGTACAGCCGTGCAATCCCGCCAGCGGGCATGAAAAAGGGAATGTGGAGAGGAAAGTATACTACGTACGCCATCGTTGTTTCGTTCCCGCCCCTGTGGTGGAAAGCGATGAACAGCTGACCGAATGGCTACGGGTCAAAATGATCGAAGATCGTTCTCGCCTTCACTATGAAAAAGGAGTGCCAATTGAAGAGTTGTGGAAAGAAGATCAAAAAGAGCTGAAAGCATTGCCTTTGGACGATCTTCCGATCTTCTCTTTGGATACGGTGAAAGTAAACAAATACGGGGAGATTACAGTGGATGGGGAAAAGTGGGTGATCCATCAAGCTCGGGTGAATCAGTCTCTCGTGGTGCAAAAAGGGTGGGATCGCTTTATCTGCCTATCCAATCAAGGAGAAGTCGTTTTTGAAGCTCCTCGGCCGTATATGAACCAGAAACAAGAAATCCCTTGGGAAGAGATTTTCAACGATTGGGAGAAGAAGCCTCGATCCGTGAGTTATTCGCGATTTTTTAAGTACTTGCCAGAGAAGGTGCAAACATATTTGACCTTCCGTAAGGAAGAGGTCAAACAGCGCGTTCGGGGAGTTCGGGAACTCTTAAAAAGCCATACATTGAAAGAACTGGATGAATGGTTGAACAAAGAGCAACGATTCGACTTGGCCCCTCATGAGTTAAAGGTGTTGTTAGAGGCGAAACAACAAGCTTATCCGGAAAAGTGGAAAGAAACTTACATCCCTTCGGTGTTTGTCGATTATGAGACGGATTTACACCTTTATGACCAACGGCTGTGCCCGTCATGGGAAGGAGGGGCAAACCGGGATGACTCGGGACATCAAAGAGATTTGTAAAGCGTTGCATTTGGCGTATATTGCCGATCGTTTTGAGGAGGTGCCATACGAAACAAAAGAGCAATTTTTACGGGATGTACTGGCTTTGGAAATCTCATCGCGTCAAGAAGCGAAACGGTCGAAGCTGATCAAGAAGGCTAAATTCCGGGAGTTAAAGTGGCTGAAAGACTATGAGTGGTCCGATCACATTCATTGGCCCTCCACAACGACCAAAGAGGAGCTTTGCGACCTTGTGTTTTTGGAGCGGAGACAGAACGTATTGCTTTTGGGATCGCCTGGAACCGGGAAAACCCATTTAGCCACGGCTTTAGGATTGAAGGCATGCGAGAAAGGCCATGAGGTGCGGTTTTTCCGAGTGGCTGATCTCGTTGCCCAACTGGAAGAGGCCTTAAAAAACGGGACACTGCCCCGTCTGAAACGGCAAATCGAGGCGTGCGAACTATTGATTCTCGATGAACTGGGATATGTGCCGTTTCAAAAACAAGGGTCAGAACTGCTTTTTCACATCATCGCGGACTGTTACGAACGAAAAAGTGTCATCGTGACCTCGAATTTAGAGTTTGGACAGTGGAACCGGGTATTTGAGGATAACCGTCTCACCGCTGCGTTAGTGGACCGTCTGGTCCATCACGCCCATATCATTGCCTTTACAGGAGAAAGCTATCGTCTAAGACACGCGCTTTCTTCTGTGAAGAAGATATCATCCAATTAGCAATTCGTTGGAAAAATCGAGCTGCAAGCCTATGTATTTTTTACTGCAATTCTCTGCATTTTTGGCTCTTACGTTCTTTTGGTGAAACCATATATGTACAGTCCTTCATCTCTTTATTAATTTTTTAAAAAAACATTTTATAAATGATATAACACTCGTTTTTCAAGTAAATCCAGCTTTGCCCGGCCATACATGATTCGTTTCATCAGCTTCAATCGGTGAACATGGCCTTCCACAACTCCGTTACTGTAGGAAGTACTAAATGCCAGCTTAATCGACTGTAAATCCCTACGGAGTCGAAGTGCACAATCATATAAATGATTGTTTGGAGAAGACAATTGTTTTTCCAACCATTTGAAAAATGCCGGATAGTTCCGTTCATCAAATGCTTCTCTAAATGTTTGAACCATTTGGTGGAAAGAATGAAGGGATGGGTACATCTTAAAGGATTGTTCAAGAAGTTGCAGTTCCTTTTCTAAAAGTCTAGATTTTCGTTTCCAAACATATGAAATCATTTGCCGTCTGGAAATTCGAACGGAAGATTCCTTAATCCCCTGCCGTTTTCTTTCTTTTCGTATGCTTTCGACTGCAACGCGGACACCTGAAAGTGTCCCCGTATATCCATATTTACGAAGTTGCGCATCAATTTCACGGATGGTCTTGCCCTCTTGTTCGAGTTGCTGAATGTATTGCTCAAAACCATCGGTTTGCCGTTTTCGCTTTCTTTTTACTTGAACCGGCATCTCGGTTATGTTGAGATATTTTGAAATGGTTCGGGGATCCATATGAAATTCTCTGGCCAACTCCGCTTTTTTCTTTCCTTTTTTGTATTCCTGTTGAATGCTTTTGATCATCATCCATTTCTTTTCGGCTCTTTCTTTTTGTCTCCTTTGCAGTTTGGTTTCATGCGGAAAGGTTTGTTGGTCCGTTTCTTCTTTTTCCAACGTGATGACGGAAGGAAGAATCGAGGTGAGGCAAGCATCGATCTGCTTCTTTACCGCCCGGACAAAATGCCATCGGTCATATACTTGCAAAATACTTTGCGAAGCGTTCTGAATCCCTTTCCGAAAAGCCTGATAGCCATCACGACTGACAACTTGGATGTTTTGATGATTTTTTAGCCATTCTGATATGGTTTCCGGATAACGTTCCGGAAGTAATGCAACAGGCTTGTGCGTGCTCAGATCACAAATGATCGTGCCATAGCTGTGTCCTTTCCGAAAAGCAAAGTCATCGATTCCGATAAAAGGGGGACACCTCTTGATGAATCTCCGTTTTCCGAATAAGGGAGAGCAATACGTCATGGCTGACAGGGAGGGACAGGGCTTTCGCTACTTTTTCGCCATTGAGGCAGCTGGTGGAAAACGCGATTTTACGTAATACTTCTTCGGACCGTAAAGTTCGGCGTCCATTTTTGGAAATCCAATCATACCGTTCAGTAAAAATTTTTTGGGTGCAATTGGGTTGGTCGCAAAACCATTTTCTTGTGATAAGCAGGATGGAAACAGCTTTTCCGGCAATCGGCAAATCTTGAATCATGCGTGTATATCGGCTGTGTGGACGTGTGGAAGGCACTTGGCAATGAGGACAAGGGCAGGATTCATGAGTGCTTCGAACAATAAAGGTAATGGAGGATGGTTCTTCTTGAATATCCAGAACTTCTAGGAAAGGATCCGGTGAAGACCAATGGATTTGACGATTCATCATTCATCACACCTTTTCTTTTATTATACTATAAAAGTAAAATTATAGGCCTTCACCAAAATTGCGTAAGAGCCATTTTCTACTTGCCAAAAACAAGCCATGCAAATCCTCGAAGAGGGATTCGAAGACGCCACCGCCGTATTGGACTATCCGGACCGTTACCGGCGGCGCCTGCGCACGACCAACGGAGTGGAACGGCTGAACGAAGAAATTCGCCGCAGAGAACGGGTCATCCGCATCTTTCCGAACCGGGAATCGGTGTATCGCCTCGTTGGTGCCGTGTTGATCGAAATCGATGAAAAATGGATGTCAGGGCGCAAATACTTGGATATGGCTGAATATTGGCAGTGGCGGAAAACGAAAGAGCAAGGAGTCCGATCGGTGAATCAGGAGGCTCCGGCGATCAAGAGAGTGGGATAACCCCTTCGCTGTGTCAAGGAGAACGTGGAATACCTCGGAAGCGAGGAGTTGCCGCGAAAGCTCCTTGACACGCCTGTTCCTTGACAACATGATCATTTGTCCGGGAAGGCGACCGGCAGGGAGACTTTCCGGTCTTACCTACCATACGTCAAGTCATCAGGTCCATGTTGTCTATCAAAGGGGAATTTACACAATAATTTGGACTTGACCAAAAATTAAGCGAGAGATAATAACCTCTCGCCATACTTATTTCAAACATTTAAGATACGTCGAAACAACTTTTTCTGTACTTGTAGATCAGTTTCACATCACATCGATCCGTGTAAACAGCATCGAAGGTTTTGAAACGGCATTTACTAGCTTACACACCTGTTGTCCTTGTGCTAGTTGCACAATAGAGTTCAACTGACACCATGGGAAAAATTTAATATTCTACTAGCTTTTTAGTGTGACGTTAGTAAATGTTTAACTGCTTTAGCAATTACCCTTGACATAATAGGAGGAACAGCATTCCCTACTTGTACAAATTGTGCTGTTCTAGGTCCCTCAAATTTGTAATTATCGGGAAAACCTTGAATTCTTGCAGCTTCACGTACAGTCAACGAGCGTGCTTGCTTAATATCCGGATGAATATTATAATGTCCATCTTTAGCAATATGAGCTACAATAGTATGAGGGATCTCATTCCAATTATGCACTTTAAATCGGTCTAAAAACGATTCCTCATTTTGATGAGTTTTTAAATCATTAGGTAACTCGTTATATTTTAATTGAATGCCTTGATTCGAGTATTCTATAGCTATCCTATAAATCATTCGATCATGATCTCGAACAGCTCGTGCTTTATGATTCATAATCCCCATACTATTTTCTCGCATTTTTTTCTGATACTCAGAAAGTTCACTATTGTTTTGTAATGGATACTCTATTAACTTTAAATCTTCTCCCTCTCCAGGAGATAGCGAAGGTAAATCACCAATAACATTCCTTGTATTTTTTCTTCATTCCAGTATTCTGTGAAGCGAGAAAAATCTGGGTAAGTATAATTGAGTTCTTTCTTAAAACCAAATAATACTACCCTTTTTCTTCTTTGGAAAACTCCATAGTCAGAAAAATCAATAATATTGTTCTTATGTTCAGGATCATTACCAGATAGTATTGTATACCCGATGTTATCAAATTCTTCTTGAATAACCGAAAATATCTGTCCATCTTTAGCTGTTAAAATACCAGGCACGCATTCAATGGTGAGCGGTATTACGATCCAGAGACGGCAAGGTTTATCTCAATTTATCCATATCCTGGTAATAGAATATGGTAACTCTCCAACAAATGTAATTCAACCCTTTTTTTATAATTTTTTACTTTTATAATAAAAAATGTAGATTAAATTCTATATAAAAAAGAGGAATTATCTATGTTAACTAAAACAAATAACCAATTAAGATTATCTATGTTTGTAATTATTTCTAGTTTAGTATTGGTATTTAGTACATTACTCGCTCCACTGAAATCCGAAGCTGTAACTTCCAATGATATTCCGGATCATTCAGAAATTAATTCAGAAATAACTAATATTGTGATTGCATATACTAAATTCGATGAGAAGAAAAATAAGATTGTTATTACAAATAAGAAAGAGTTATAAAGGAACAGCTAAATTTAATAAATAATGCGCCATCATACAAAGAGGTAGTTAGTGTCATTAAAAAATTTAACAAAGTTACTCAACTTTCGCAGTGAAAAATTTATGAATAATCCTTGATTTGATAGGTTTCTTTGGGTATCTCATATTCACTTGACACTGAAAAAATTCGTCTAAAAACCAAAAAGACACCTCTTTCTTTTGGTAAACTATTGGTGACCAAACCAAAAACCAAAGAAAGAAAGGTGTCACCATTATGATAACGAAAAAAGAGTATTTTGCGCAATTACCAAAAGGAGAGTTTTGCAAAATTAGAATTTTATTAAAAAGAGTTTTAAAAGAAACCCAAATAAATTGGGGTATTTTGTATCTTTGGTTTACAAATATTCTGTTTGTCCTTTTTTGGGCGTACTTGCAGAATTTTTCGCTTTAAAAATTTTTTAAGCGGTTTGTTGCTTTTTACTCTCTTTTGCCATTGCGAGAGCTGAAACCAGTAATACGATGGCGTTCAAGTAAATATGAGTTTTTACTTTATCGATTCCCCACACATGCAGGGAGTTCGCTGTAAGATAACTTTTCATTCTTGAATTGCACCGTTCTACACTGGTTCGCTCATTGTAAAGTTCTTTCCAACGTTTGGAATCGCGGTGTGGATTAGAGTACCGGCGAAGATCCTTATTCACGTTAATTTTTACTACCATTCCATAGTTGGAGGATGAACAGGCTGCCATTCCTAATGGGCAATCCACTTTTCCGGTTGCGTGTGGACATCTGAATTTGAGCTGATCCTTATTGGCGCCCCAATAAGTCATTTCGTACCCCATCGAACAGCGTGGGGTTCCATTGGAGGCAATTCCTTCGGGAGGCTCCTTTTCATTACGCAAATTGAGTGGAATAATAGCTTGAGCCCCGATGTTCTTGGCGGATTCGTAGTTTTTTAGCTGGTCGTACCCACCATCCATTATCAGGAAATCAATTTTAGAGTTTGTACAACTCTTTACTTGTTCAATTAATTGTGGTGCGACATCCCCATCGTTGATATGAGCAGGGGTTACTTCAATCGCCATTGGTAATTCACTTTTGGTGTCAACGGAAAGATGCATCTTATAGCCAAACCAAGTAATTTTATTACCGAAGGAATCAAACTTTGCCCCCCAATTGGCGTTGCCTGTTTGTTCACTTCGCTTCTTAGGCTGCTTCTTTTCATAAGCATCAATGGCGGCACTGTCGATAGCCTGATGTTTTCCATCAATTACTCCTTCCTCTTGAGCTAACTGGACGAGATCTTGAAAGATTCTTTTCACAAGTCCAGTTTTGGTTAGTGAAGAAAATACTCGGCTAAGAGTAGAGATGGATGGTGCAGGCCTGCTAATATCTAAACCACATTGGTAACGAAAACGCAGGTCATTTTTTAATCGATTGTGAAGAGAAGTAAAAGTATCAATACCTTCTAATGGGGCAGCGATAAGAGCCCTTAATATCCCTTCTTTGGAATGTCCTTCAGCCCCTTGGGGTGAAGAACTTTTCAATTGTTTAGCATAAGGACGCAAATCTAGAGCACTAAAAAAGATCGGTAATTTCTCTTTTGACTCTAAAATTTGCAATTCTTCAAAGGAAAATAGACTTTCTTGTAGAATATACAAAGTGACTTCCTCCTTATGGATTTTTGTGGTTTGGTCACTTCAAAATTCTACAAATAAGGGGTGAAGTCCTTTTTTATGCTTTAGAAAACCTTATGACTCTTGGGTTGAAAAATGTGCAAAATGCTCAAAAGAAATAAAAGACGGATTTTCTGAATTACAAATTGGTAAACATTTAAGAAAAGCTGGAATTATCAAGGCTTGTGGTTATTCTTGTTTATCGATTTTTCAACTATTATTTCTTCTTGTTTTTCAATACAGAAACTGGTACCACGCCTTACAAAGCAAAAAGGCTGCCGATTTACCAGGAAAAGATACCATTTATCGTTTTTTGAACTCGTCTACGTATAACTGGAGAACCTTTTTACTGTCTCTGAGCTCCGAAGTGATTCGTCGTGTGAAACAAACGATTTCGAAGCGCCGTGTTACCGTGTTTATTGTAGACGATTCGATTTATTCTCGTAACCGTAGTAAATCGGTTGAGCTTCTAGCTAAAGTATTCGATTATTCAACTCGTCAGTTTGTCAATGGTTTTCAACTATTAACGCTCGGATGGTCCGATGGCTTTACATTTGTACCTATCGATTTCGCTCTTTTGAGTTCAGCGAACCAAAAGAATCGCTTGAACGAAATCCATTCGTCCATTGATAAACGAACCACAGGCTACAAACGACGGCTCGAGGCATTGGAAGCAAAACCAAACATGGTGTTGAAATTAGTAGAACATGCATTGGATAAAGGAATTTTCGCTGATTATGTGCTCATGGATACATGGTTTACTCATGCCCCGTTGGTGGAGAAGATTCACTCCAAAGGCCTTTTTGTCATTGGCATGGTCAAACAGCTGAAACAACGGTATCTTTTCAACGGAGAACGTTTAACCTTGGAACAACTGTATCGAAAAGCGAAACGAGACATTGGCAAAAAAGAAACACTCGGCTCGATTCACGCAACCCTTCATACGGGTTTACCAGTGAAAATTGTGTTTGTGCGGAATCGAAACAACCAAAGTGAATGGCTGGCAATTTTGAGTACAGATACCACGCTGTCTAATGAAGAAATCGTTCGAATCTATGGGATGCGTTGGGACATCGAAACCTTTTTTAAATTCAGTAAATCGTTTTTACATTTAGCCAAAGAGTTTCAAGGTCGTTCCTATGACATGATGATTAGCCATACTACCATTGTCTTCACTCGGTATATCTTGATTGCTTGGCAACTTCGGAAAGAAGAGGATCCGAAGACCATGGGCAACTTATTCTTGTTTCTATGTGACGAAGTAAAGGAGATGGACTTTAAAACGGCTTTACTACAATTGATTTCTCTTTTCCAAACTTTGGCTGAAGCTAAGGTTTATTTGAGTATGGACATTTTTCAGTGTCAAATGTCCAATTGGATTACTTCTTTACCTCGTTATATCAAGGACTGTCTTCATATTTCTGTGTGCGAAAGTTGAGTTTATAATTAAACATTCGGAAAAATCATTCCAAAAATGTCCATTTATTACGGAGGTGGAAATATGTCCTTAAATACAGATTTCTCTACTGCTATTGTTATTTGTATTATTACTGGTTTATTATTCATTCTTGTTGGTTGGCTTATTTGGAGAAAAAAGAAATTGAAATTAATTGCCGGGTATGATGAAAAACAATATAAAGGAGATAAGAATAAATTAGCAAGAGTGATGGGAATATATTCGATTACTCTTGGGATTATTATAATAATTTTCCCTTTTCTAATGGAATATCTGGGTGACTGGTCTTCATGGATATTAATTGGAATCATTGTGCTTTTAACGTTTTTCACTTTAATTAGAGTCTATTTTTAAATGAATACAAAATATGAAATAAGGTGAATTAATTATGTCTAAAATTATTGTCCTTTATGATAGTTGGTGTCCTCTCTGTGTGAGTATGAAAGAAAATATACAACGTCTTAATTGGTTACGTCTTATTGAATTCCAAACCATACGTGATGATTCAAGAATAATAAACATTCCCATACAGAAATTAGAAAAAGAAATGCATTGTATAAATATTAATAATGGAAAGATTGCAACTGGAATTGATGCAATTGCTTCAATCATCGCTAGAATTCCCTTGCTGACCATCTTTTACATTCCAATTAAATTATCAAGTTATTTCGGATTCGGTCATTATGTTTATAATTATATAGCAAGCACAAGAAAAATTGTACCAATAGGCAATTGCTCAGAAGAAACTTGTGATATTAAAAACATTTAAGTAACTCAACTTTCGCAGTCCAAAATCTTGTTTAAATGCTTGATGTAAATGGGTTTTGGAAGTACAAAATTATCATTTGACATTTTTTAAAACATAAAGAAAGACACCTATTCTTTTGGTAAAATATTGGTGACGAAACCAAATCCAAAAGAAAGGTGTCACCACTATGATAACGAATAAAGACTACTTTGCGCAATTACCAAAAGAAATTAAACAAGGATTTTCCGAATTAAATATTGGATATCATATAAGAAAAGCGAATATTACGAAACTTTCCGGGTATTCTTGTCTTACTGTTTTCAAACTGATTTTTCTTTTAGTCTTCCAATATAAGAACTGGTTTCGTGCTTTTATGAGTAAACGATCTCAGGATCTGCCCGGAAAGGATACAGTCTATCGCTTTTTAAATACACCAACCTATCATTGGAGAAAGTTTCTGCTTTCATTAAGCAGTGAAATGATCCGTCTGCTTCAACCATTAACTTCAAAAGATCGTGTCACAGCTTTTGTGATTGATGATTCTGTCTTTTCACGAAACCGTAGTAAGTCGGTTGAACTGTTGGCTAAGGTTTTTGATCACTCTACGCATCAGTACTTGAAAGGGTTTCAAATGCTTACCCTTGGCTGGACCGATAGTTTTACTTTTATTCCTATTGATTTTGCTCTTCTAAGTTCACCGAAAAAGGAAAATCGCCTGCAAGAAATCAATACCAATATTGATAAACGAACATCTGGCTATAAGCGTCGCCAGGAAGCTCTGAAATCAAAACCGGACGTGGCTTCAGCTTTACTTGATCATGCGCTTGAAAAAGGGATTATAGCTGACTATGTTCTCATGGATTCCTGGTTTACACAAGCGCCTTTAATTGAGAAGATTACGAACAAAGGGTTATTTGTCATTGGCATGGTGAAGCAATTAAAGCAGCGATACGTTTACAATGGTGAACGTTTCACACTGAATCAACTTTACAAATTGGCAAAAACGCACATGGGTAAAAAAGACATTCTCGGATCCGTTTATGCTACTTTAGACAATGGAATTCCAGTAAAAATTCTATTTGTACGAAACCGTAATAAACGGAGCGAATGGCTTGCTATTCTCAGCACAGATACAACATTAGAAAATGAAGAGATCATTCGTATTTACGGCATGCGTTGGGACATTGAAGTCTTCTTCAAATGCAATAAATCCTTTTTAAATTTAGGGAAAGAATTCCAGGGTCGTTCATACGACATGTTAATTAGCCATACAACCATTGTTTTTACACGATATATTCTCATTGCCTGGCAAATGCGAAAAGAGGAGGATCCTAAGACGATTAGCAACCTTTTTTACATCCTTTGCGAAGATGTAAAAGACATAGATTTTATTACTGCCCTTCAATCGCTTATTGACCTTTTCCAAACTTTGGCGGAATCCAAGGTTTCTTTAAACATGGACATCTTTAAAAATCAAATGAATAAATGGTTGGTTACTATACCTAATTATATCAAGCAATGCTTAAATATTACTGTGTGCGAAAGTTGAGAAAGTTATAAATAGTGCTGAAGGTGAAAACTTAAAAGAAAGTATTTTAGAAGAAGTAAATACACAAAATAATAATATAGTATCGATACAAAAAATCAGCGGTTGTGGAGCAGCATCCATTGCAGGTTTCGCGCATACTACTGCGTTTACTGGTCTTATGACTCTTGCTGGAATAAGTGGTCCAGCTGGTTGGGCAATAGGAACTGGTGTTGCCGCGGTATGGTTAGGGGCTAGTGCTGCTGCTGGTTGCTTACGATAGTAAGGGGGATAATATGAGCAAAAGTGACTTTAAAGCATTTCTGGGTGGAAAGGTAGATATTTTTTCTCGAGGCACTTTTCAGCAACTCACTTTTCTAATTATCTTTTCTCCCCTTTTCACAAGCATGTTTAAGGAAAAAGTTTTGCTTTATGCCATCTTTGTTTTATTAATTACAATCAGTAATTTGGGTGTTGAGTATTTTGCTATAACAAAAAAAGGTCCTAGTCCTAAAAATTATATAGGATTGTTTTTGTTAATTAGTCTCCCTATCAATATTATAATTTTGTTGATTTTTTATATCATGCCTTAATAAGTATTTTCAAAGTAATGACCCTATAATTTATCATTTTATAAAAAAACGCCTAGCAGAATGAAGTAATCCAAAAGAAAACACCTCCTGAATCGAATGTATAACTCCATTCGATTTGTGGAGGTGTTTGTCGTATGGGGACAAGAGTTCATATGATTTAACCGTCCTTCTTTTTTATTTAGGCTATGTTAATGACTATTGTTGATAATAATTTTTAGAGTATTCCATCTTCAACAAACCTGCCCCGTTAGTTAACCAAGAAATCGTTCCACAACTTTTAAAAAATGAGCACTTCAAATTTTAAATTTCGTCAGGTACCGTCAAGAATTTTGTGTAATGTAAATGGGGTAGGGTTTCTCTGAAATGGATTTGAATTGATAGGGGACTGATTTTCTCCACACAGGAGACTGAATATTCAGTCTCCTGTGTGGAAAGGGAGAATCCCCCTATTTTGTTTATTTACAGTATTTGGTTAATGATAACGTTCTTCAAACATTCGCTCGAGGGCTTCCTGCGCTTCGGCAAATCCTCTTAACTTTCGCCCTGCCCATTTCTCATTAAAATCTTGGATGGTCAAATACACGACTTTTTCCGCGGCTTCTAAACTGCTCAAACTGTTCATCGGCTTTAGACGTTTCCGAATCTCTTTGATCGTTCGTTCGATGACATTCGTCGTGTAAATCACACTTCGAATACTGCTTGGATCATCCATAAATGTAAGGAGGACATCCAACTCATTGGCCCAAGATTGAACTTCTCTTGGATATTTGCTGGACCATTTCGACTCAAACTGTTGAAACATTTGTAACGCCATCTCCTTATTCGGCGCGCGATAAATCAGCTTGAGATCCTCGGCCACTTCGAATTGGTCTTTTTTCCGAACACGGCTGAGGGTGTTGCGGACTTTGTGCACGACACAGCGCTGCACATCGGCTTTCGGATACACCGACTTAAAGGCTTCCTCCAGCCCCGGTAGTCCATCAAATACGCCCAGAAGCACTTCCTTTACGCCTCTGTTGTATAGTTGTTGAAGAATCTCCTGCCATCCATAGGTGCTTTCTTGTCCTCCCACAAAGAAATCAAGAATTTCGCGATATCCTTCTTCGTTCACCCCTAACACCACATAAACGGCTTCTTTCTCCACGGTTTCGTGACGAAGTTTTACGTATAAACCATCCAAATATAAGACGGAATAACGCTTGTGCAGTGGACGAGTGTGCCATTTCTCGATGTCTTCTTTCACGACATCGGTAATACGGCTGATCGTCGCTGGAGAATAGGCATTGCCTAAAATTCGTTCAATAAACTTGCCAATTTCACGCGTACTCATGCCACTTTGATACATCCTGATGATGGCTTCCTCCAGCCAGCCGGTGTGGCGTTGGTAAGGAGCGAACAATTGGGTTTGAAATTCTCCGTTTCGGTCTCTAGGGACCAAAAGACCTTCAATCCGACCATATTGCGTATCTAGATTTCGTTGATAGTAGCCGTTTCTCATATTTGATGTTCCGGCCTGTTCTATTTCGAGGAAATTCTTGATTTCTTCCCGCATGATCAGTTCTAATTTTTCCTTTACAAACTGACGAATGACACTTTCCAGTTGATTTGCCCAGTCGACATTCGGTATACTTTTAGACATAGGTAGGGTTCTCCTTTCTCTGGAATGTTTGGGTTCAATCAGAGAATACCCTACCTTTTTTCTTTTGGTCTAGCAAAATGCTTTACACAAAATTTTATACATCATCATTGGATAAAAGCAGATTTATTATATATCCAGAAAAAATATACAAATTGATTAAAATAAAACAATCAAGTTGAAAATCCAACTTGATTGTTTTAGATAGCATTTACTTTTAAAAGAATTTTTTTGTATTCCGTTCTTCTTTGAGGATTTCGACGGCCTCTCTGAATCGGAGGGAGTGGACAATTTCTCTTTCCCTTAAAAATTTCAAACTGTCATTTAAATCCGGATCGTCAGACAAATCAATGATCCACTGGTAGGTTGCGCGAGCTTTTTCTTCTGCGGCAATGTCCTCGTACAAATCGGCGATCGGGTCGCCTTTTGCCTGAATATATGAAGCGGTAAATGGTACGCCGGACGCGTTTTGGTAGAACAGGGCTTTATCATGATTCACGTAATGATCCGCCAGCCCCGCCGCCTTTAATTGTTCCGGTGTCGCATCTTTTGTCAGTTTGTAAATCATCGTGGCAATCATTTCAAGATGGGAAAGTTCTTCGGTCGCGATATCCGTTAATAGGCCGACCACTTTATCCGGAAGGGTATAGCGTTGGTTCATATAGCGCAATGCGGCTGCCAACTCCCCATCAGCGCCTCCATATTGTTCAATTAAATACTTTGCCAGCATTGGATTGCAGGTACTTACCTTCACCGGATATTGAAGCTTTTTTTCATAATACCACACCATTTGTTCCTCCTAACGAATATAGGTGATTAAACCTGCCAAGGCCAAGGGGTATCCACCCAATTAAACGGGTAATTCGAAAAACTTTTGCCAAAATTCATCAGCGGCCCGAACTTCTTTTCAAATTGTATTTTCAATTTCATACTTTTCTCAGTGAAGTCATTGAATTGCTTGATGGCTTCAAAATCGTTAGGGTGAGTATCCAAATATAGGTTCAACTCCACAATGACAAAATCGATCGCCTGAATTTCCTCCAGCATCCGATAATACTCCGGGGGCATTGTTTTACTCACGATTTTTCATTCCTTTTTTGTGGATTTGGATAAGGACTGTAAAGCTGAGGCCATAATGTACCGTGCATCAATGCTTCTTTCGCGGTTGGAAATTGAGGTAATCCAATTGGTTGGAATGCTATATAAAGTTGAGGGGGAGTAGAATAGCTTTTGATTTTGATAGGGGGACAAGGATCGTGTGGACTGACATAAGGGTACCAATATTTATATTGGGTAAACAAAAAATCCTCCTCTCCGTATTCTGCTTATTAATGTATGGCGATGATGTTTTAAATATGATGATGCCTTAGTGAAAAAAGGATGTACACTATCAGGGATTTTCACGTAAGTCTACATATGAATGGAGCCATCTTGATCATCCGTTTTGTTCTCTCCTTAGATTGAAAGTGTGGACAACTTTTCAATTCAAACTGAGAGAAGAAACGGAGATAAGATGGCCCATCAATTCAGCTGTACAAGATTTTATTAGAGGATCAATTTATATAACTGAATGCCTTATCGTCTTTTTCCAATTTAAAATGATTGATCCGATAGACTTCATCACATAGCAACGTGATGTCTTCGTGGTGATGGCTTGTCAATAGGATGGTTCTTCCTTCCTCTTTAAATGATTTTAATAATGCCCGCACTTGCTGTACACTATCATAATCCAATGCATTGAACGGCTCGTCCAGGATAAGTATTTGCTGGTTTTCCATGATGGCCTGGGCAAGGGCCAATTTTTGTTTCATTCCCAGTGAATAATTTCTCACTTTTTGTTTTATGTCCGGACGCAATCCGACAAGTTTCATACTCTGCACAATATCTTCATCCGTTATTGGAGAAATAATAGATAGAAGAAATGCATAGATTTTGGCCTTTCTTCATTTCTTTTACAACATTCATCCAACCAGATGAAATGCCCAACCTTATTTCAGAAAGTGTTGAACCGGAATCTATCTAGCAAAATTTGCAATGGTTGAGGAAAAATTCAATCATACTAAAAAAATCAGTATGAGCCATTTTTCGTGTAAAATAGATATGGACAATTTGCATAGGAGGCTACATAGATGTATTTTGTTGATAATAAAGGCATTACAGACCCAAGGGTGAACTTGGCGATTGAAGAATATCTTATAAGAAACATGGATATTGAGCAGGATGATTTTTTGCTGTTCTATATTAATCAACCGTCGATCATTATCGGCAAAAATCAAAACACATTTGAAGAAATCAACACAGACTACGTTGAAGAAAATGGCATTATTGTCGTTCGTCGGCTTTCCGGCGGTGGAGCGGTGTACCACGATTTAAATAATTTAAACTTCAGCTTTATCACAAAAGACGACGGAAACAGCTTCAGCAACTATAAAAGATTCACGCAGCCTGTGGTGGACGCGTTGGCAAAATTGGGGGTAAAGGCGGAACTTTCCGGCCGCAATGACATTTTAGTGGAAGGACGGAAAGTGTCAGGGAACGCGCAATATGTAACGCGCGGCCGTTTGGTCAGCCACGGTACATTAATGTTCAATTTGGATCTGGATGCGGTGACGAATTCGTTGAAAGTGAAGCAGGACAAAATTGAGTCCAAAGGCATCAAATCCGTACGTTCCCGTGTTGCCAACATCATCGATTTCCTGCCTGAAAAAATTACCGTTGAACAGTTCCGGATGGAAATTTTGAAATCCATTTTCGGCGGCGAGGAGAATATCCGATATTATGAGTTGACGGAACAGGATTGGGAAAAAATTTATGCTTTGTCGGAAGAACGCTACCAAAAATGGGAGTGGAACTATGGAAAATCCCCGCGCTTTAATATGCAAAAGCAGAAACGCTTCCCATCAGGGGAAATTGATATCCGTTTGGAAGTGAACAAAGGCATCATTGAAGAAATTAGGATTTTTGGCGATTTCTTTGGCATGGGGGATGTAGAAGAAGTCGAGCAACGTTTAGTTGGGGTCCGCTACGCTTATCAAGACATTGAAGAAGCATTGGCGGATGTCGAAATCCCTACATACTTCGGAGGCGTGACGAAGGAAGATTTCTTGCACTTGATTTATTAAGATGAAAAACACAGAAACAAAGGGATTTTGCCTAATCATCAGAATTTGGATCGATAGGCAAAATCCCTTTTTATATTTCCCAACAGAAGATATTCGGAATCGCTGTACTATGAAACTCATTTTGTGGAAAACGGGTTATTAAAAATGGGAAATATTGAATGAACATTTTCCATACACAATTAATTATTACTGAGAATCATTTTGTCATACAGTTTATGAATTCCGCATTTCCAGCATAAAATCATCCCTAATATGGCGCCGATTGCTCCTTGTGCGATTTCATATGGAAGTTTCAAAATGGCGTATTCCAAAGTGGCATATACATAAATTTTTCCAAGGGTATAACCTGTTACCATGATGATGACACCAATCGTTACACCAATCCCGGAAGAAAGGATTGGTTTGCTTTTCAGCACCTTGTGGGAAAAAAGCGAGATGACAAAAGCTTGCAGTCCATGAGTGACAAGTGAAACGAACATTGGAGGCGGATAAAAAAGAAAATCCCCGAGAAATGATCCGAAACCTGCCACGATAAGGGCTTCAATAGGGTTAAGCAGGATGGCTGCAAGAACAATGGCAATATCAACGAAATACAGATGTCCTCCAGGAACAGGGAGTCCAAAAGAGCTAAGGGCTACAATCATAGCCATAAACATGGCGCAAGTTGTCAAACGTATGGTTGTTATTTTTCCGGATTGAATATGCTGCATTGAGGGCCCTCCTTCTATTTCTGATATTCTAAAAATTAACATCATAGTGGCAATATTAAAATAATCAGAAATATAAAATTTATATGGTCAGATGATATGCTATTTTTTAAAAGATAAGATGGAAAAATATGCAGAAATATCCTTGAAAAACACTTGGAATAATATGGTAAACTATTAACAATAATTGATTGAAAGGGGGAATAGAAAAGATGATTACTTTAAGAAATGTACATTCCGAAGATCTGCAAGATTTGTTGCGCATTGAAAATGAAGCTTTTTTGAAGAAAGAGGCCGCAACGAAAGAAGCTTTTGAAGAAAGGATTCAAATGATTCCCGATACGTTTATTGTTGCGGAAAAGAATGGGGAAATTGTCGGGTATATTAATGGGCCGGTGATTCAACAACCGTACATTACAGACGATCTGTTTAAGCGGATCAATAGAAATCCGGAAAAAGGTGGCTATCAAAGCATTTTGGGGGTAGCCGTGGATAAGCGCGCCAGAAAACAGGGAATCGCCAAAATCCTGATTAGGAAAATGGAAGAACTGGTGAAAGAAAATGAAAGGGAAGGAATTACTTTGACATGTAAACTGGAATTGGTTCCTTTTTATGAGAAACTGGGATTTGCAAATCATGGCATATCCAAATCACAACATGGCGGAGTTGTATGGTATAATATGGTAAAAATGAAGGAAGATATAAAATAGTATTGCCCATCCGTTTTAGGGATTCAGTGATTATCGGCAATAAAAAAGTGGCAAAACAGCTCGGAAGTGCAGGATTTCAAAAAGGAAATGCCGCAACATACTCTACTGAAAGTGCAGGCTATTGTCGTTGTGAGTGAAAATATCATCACACCTCATACTCTGATAGATGAACCGGCATTTATACGGAAAAGATTGTCAAAATGAAAATAATAAATAAAAGGTAGAAGGGATTTGACCCTCCACCTTTTTTATAGAAATGAATTGCCTTATTGCGCCGTATAGCCACCATCAACAACCAGGGCGCTTCCGGTCATGAAGGATGAATCATCGCTTGCTAAAAATAAGACGGCTTTTGCAATTTCTTCCGGTTTACCCAAGCGTTTCATCGGTGTCGCCTCAATTAAACCGTTCCGATCTGTATCCCCTAAAATTGGAGTGTCTATAAATCCAGGGCATATCGCATTGATCCGGATATTTCGGTTAGCATATTCCAACGCAATGGAACGGGTAAAGTTGA
Source organism: Ureibacillus sp. FSL W7-1570 (assembly GCF_038593265.1). Classification (GTDB taxonomy): domain Bacteria; phylum Bacillota; class Bacilli; order Bacillales_A; family Planococcaceae; genus Ureibacillus; species Ureibacillus suwonensis. Next base: position 1,868,799 of record NZ_CP151979.1, on the reverse strand, counting down.
CAACCCCGGCTTTTGCTGCATTGTAGGCGGCACTTCCTGCGGCACCTACCAAGCCGTACATCGAAGCGGTATTAACAATGACACCGCCGCCGGATTGTAAATATTCTTTGATGGCTGCACGTGCAAACAGAAATACACCGTCCAAGTCAACGGCAATTGTTTTCCGCCATTCACTGAATGGAAGTTCATCTGTCGGTTTCACAGCCCCAATACCGGCGTTGTTGAAAAGAATATCAACTTTGCCGAAAGAGGCTTTTGCCTTTGCGAATACATTTTGAACATCTTCTTCATTGGTTACGTCCGCTTGTACAAAAAGCGCTTCTCCGCCTTGATTTTTTAATTCTTCTTCAAAGGCTTTTCCTTTTTCCTCATTCACATCAACAATAACAACTTTTGCGCCTTCTTCCACAAAAAGTTTTGCGGTTGCTGCGCCAATTCCTGAAGCTCCACCTGTAATGATTGCTACTTTGCCGGTTAATTTGCCCATAACATCAAACCCCCTTTTTATTCAGTATAGCTTATTATGTAAGGGTTTTCATAAAAAGATTAAAGTATTGTTGATTTGTAAAAAAAATGATACATAAGTCCCCCTTTGCAATAAAGAAGCTCATATTTTTTAACAGAAAATAAGAGGAATTTGATAATATGGTTAAAAAGAACTCCAAGATGAAACATCCTTACATGCATTGGTAATTGAAGAGGATTCCACCATGTGGGCACCAGTAGGATAGGGTTTGAAAATAGTCTAGCTTTGCAATTCGGGAATTCCAGTTCGAAAAAAGCAGCGGCTGATGTTGATTGGGAAACATTGAAATAACTATTCAGGCAAGGATCAATGTGTCAAAAATAAAGGGGTTATGTGCAATGATCAGATTTTTGGAAAAGAAGGATATTCCGGAAGTGCTGAAAATTTATCAATCAGGAATTGATACAGGCATAGCGACATTTGAAACAACCGTACCTTCCATGGATGAATGGGATAAAAAATATCATCCATCCCTTCGATATGTCTATGACGAAAATGGAACAATTTTCGGTTGGGTATCCATTACCCCCGTTTCTCAAAGGGAGGTTTATAAAGGTGTCGGCGAAGTGAGCATATATGTACACCCTGATGCCCAAGGGAAAGGGGTTGGTTCCAGGCTGCTATTGCATTTAATTGAACAAGCCCAACTCTCCGGGTACTGGATGTTGCAAGCATCGATTATCGAAGTGAATAAAGCGAGCATTCAACTACATAAAAAGTGCGGTTTTCGAATCGTGGGAGTCCGGAAAGGAATTGCCAGAAAAAATGGACAATGGAAGAACACCGTTTTAATGGAAAAACATTTAGTACTTGATTCGTAATAGATGGTCAGAACCGTTTACAACTATTTCTTCATAGTGGCACGATTGCTAAATAAAAAATCTCCTCAATCCTATGTAAATGTAATTATTTTAGCATTCCAGCCATTTTGAAAAGAAAGATCCCTAAACAAATAATAAACAGTGCAATAAACCCAAATCCCCATTTATTGTGGTAACCGATTAATAGCATCAGTGCCAATTGGAACATGACGATTGCAAGGCACGCCCAAAGAGCGATGATAATCGCGTCATGCCTGTCCGTTTCAAACAAAATGTTGAATTTGTTTATTGAAAAAAGCACCGCCAGCACAAAGGATATGGCAGCCGGGATCACGATGAAATCCCCGATTTTGCTGTGAAATACGAACTGGAAAACTTTTGATAGAACCGTTAAGATGAGAGCGATAATAAGAAAGAGGAAATATAAATTCACATTTTCACCCCGTTTTCAGATCCATTAACGGATAAAAAGTTAAGAATATCTACAATATTAAACTAAATATTTATATATGCCAAAGGCGAGAGATGCAGATAATGAAGATGTTTTAGCGCCGCTTAAACGATTTCCGGTTCCGGAAGTCGTTTTTTTTAGGAAAAGTATGGATCCATATACCGGAAATATTAAAGAAATTAACATTTTATACAAATTTCTAAAAAAGTAGAAAAAGTTTAAATCCTTTTCCTTATAATTTGTGTTTAAGAGGTAGATGGAGGTTTTGCCATGTTAGAGGATGATGGAACATTAATAAAGTCAATTTTGCTTGGAGATGAGCAGGCGATGGAAATGCTCGTCCGCCGTTACTACGATGAAATATTTAACTATATTTACCGTTTAGGCAGTTCATATGAGGAAGCGAAAGACATTACACAAGAAGTGTTTATTGCCATGTTGAAAGCTTTGCCTACATATAAAGAACAAGGAAGTTTTAAAGCTTGGCTTTTCAAAATTGCACATAACCATACGATGAATTCCTTTCGAAAGAATAAGCACTTCATTTCTTTTTCTATAGAGCATGAAAATGTAAAGGTGGGGGCGGATATCAGTGAACATATTGCCAATCAATCTGTCGTCAAAGAAATGTTGAATGCATTGCCTTATACGCAAAAGAACACCATCATTTTGAAATATATTTATGGATTTACAGCGAAAGAGATCGCAAAAATTACAGGAACCCCCATACCAACTGTGAAATCCAGGCTTCGGCAAGGTTTGGAAAAAGTGAAAAAACAGATGAGGGAGGGAAAGTAGTTGGAACAGAACAAAAATTTTGAGGATAAACTTGAAGCGCTTCTTCAAACATATCCATTACCCAAAATTCATGAAGGGGATAAGCAAGAAACGATTGACGTGCTAAAAACATACATGCCGATTCGACGGGAAAGAACCATCGTTTTAATGAAAGAACTAATTTGGAAAGCATTTATCGATTTGTTGTGGCATTATAAACGGCAATTATGTATGACCATCTTACTTATGTTTTTCATTTATACGGTACTTCCTTTAACAATGGAGAAATGGCTGTTCTTTATTTTCACATCACCTCTTCCTATATTGGTCATCGGTTGGCATTTCATGAATGAACAGACCGAAGATATGGTTGAATTGGAATGTACTTATAAATATTCTTTTCAACAAATTTTATTTTCCAAAATTGTCGCCATGACGATCAGCAGCATTGTCATTTACACCTGCACCGTGTTTTATATGATACTTATCCATCATGTAGAACTGTCATTGTCCATCTTTCGGATTGCAAGTTTGGGATTGACTCCCATTCTATTGTTTAGCTTAACATTATTATTTCTAAGCGTTCGATATCGGGATGTATTGTCCTGGACTGTGATTATACTCATTTGGATTTTCTTTGTTTTACTATCAATCTCTACATCAGTTGGAACGGTCCTTTTATCAATCAATTATTTGGTTTATTTCGTAATCAACGTTGTTTTATTGGCGTTGTTAGTCTTTCGGTTGGTAAGGGTTTGGAGAATGGAGAGGTTGCCTTATGAGTTTCATTAAGTTGGGGCTGACGGAAATGAAAAAATTGTTTCAACAGCCGGAAATATATATCGCTCTCTTTTTATGTACAGTCTATTACTATTTAGGTTTGCGGGATACCGGGGATTCCTTCAATCCGACTTCCGGATTATGGAGAGCAATGTTAGATGCAGTTCCTTGGTTCGGATTTTGGATGATTGCTGTATTGGTTGTAATTGGAAGTGCAAAATGCCTGCCAATTGAGCGGGAACAGGAAATGAATGAATTGTTATTGACGTATAAAAAGGGACAAGTCCAATTATTAATGGTGAAACAAGCAGTTATGTTCATTTATTGTGCCCTCATCGTTTCGTATTTTTATTTAGTCAGCTTTTTTACCTTGGTATCTAAATATTCTATCTCAGGGGCATTTAATCAAATTAAAGTCAATCCTCCTGTTTATTTCATCAATGCCAACCCCGATTGGACCTTTGCCCAACTTTTGCTTTTTCAGTTCGGCTATATGGTGTTGGCAAGCTATATTTTTTCGTTGTGTATACTCGCTTTATCCTTCTTTATAAAACGAAGCGTTTTTATCATGATGATTGCAGGAAGCGTTTTTGCGCTGGAAGAACTGTATGATAAATACTTGTGTTATTACACTGGATCAATGAAATTGGATGTTTATCTTCGAAATATTTATGATTATGGATTTAATGGGATGTTAGGTCATCAATACTTGGAAGGGTTATCACCATTCTCGGAAGGTGAAATATATATTCTATTCATGGTTTTTGCTTTGTTGCTATTTGCTTTTAATCTTGCCATTGGCAGGTGGAGAAGATATGCTTCTGTGGGAAATTAAGAAACTTGCAAAAAATCGGTGGAATCTTTTTCTTTTTGCGGCATTGATGAGTTTTTGGGGGATTCGGCTATATTTTGCCGCACAAAAGGGGGCAGATCGCTTTTTTATGACATCAATCAGCTTTTGGCATTTAATAGGTTCATTGATGATAGGATTTATGATTCTATTTGTGAATACAAGATTGTTTTCCTGGGATGAAGAAGAGAAAGTGAAAGAGGCTATTCTGGCGACGAAAAGCGGAAAAGCCAGGCTGTTTTTATTCAGGATGCTGGCAAACGCTCTATATACAACAGGCATTGCGATTTTATTTTTATTCATTCAAGTCTTGGGATTCTTTATTTTCAACCGTTATGAAAATTTATCTATCACCTTTATAGTAGAGTGTTTGGAAAGTTTTCCTTATGTGTGGGCGGGGAGTGTATTATTTTCCGTTTTTGCGGCTTGTGTTTGTACGGTATTTCAATCCCACATGGTAGCCGCAGTTTTATGCGGAATTTTATTTGGAACAACTTACTTGTTGAGAGGCAATCTTCTTCAGCCGTATTCTTTGGAATGGTTTTTGGAAAAAGGATTTTTCTCGTACTTCATCAGGGCGAAAGACATTGTCCTTGATTCGCAATTTATGGTCTTAATGATATGGTATGGAATTTTCCTTGCAAGTGTTTTGGTGCTGACGATTACATTACAGATAAGGAGACACGAACTATGATGCTAAAAATCGAAAACGTCACTCATCATTATAGAGGGTTTGAAGCATTGAAAAATATCAATTGTGAATTGTCTCCCGGCATTTACGGACTGCTCGGTCCAAATGGAGCTGGAAAAACCACTTTATTGCGGATATTGGTTGATGTGATTGCTCCCTCAAAAGGCAGGGTTCTTTATAATCATCGGGATATTTCGGCATTGGGGGAACGTTATCGGGATGTTTTAGGATATTTGCCGCAGGAATTTCATGGATATCGGAATTTTACGGCCGAAGAATTTTTAAAATATGTGGCCAATTTAAAGGGGCTGGATAGACAAACAGCTGCGTCAAGGGTAGAACAGCTATTGGACATGGTTGGTTTGACGGAGGTACGGAAGAAAAAACTGAAAGGATTTTCGGGTGGAATGAAACGGAGAATCGGAATTGCACAAGCATTGCTGAATGATCCGGAGATTTTGATTTTGGATGAACCGACGGCAGGATTAGATCCCAGCGAACGGATACGATTAAGAGGCATCTTATCCAAACTTTCAAAGAATAAGATTATTATTTTATCAACCCATATTGTATCCGACATTGAGTATGTAGCGGATGAAGTGTTATTGCTCAAAAAAGGTGAACTGATTCAAAAGGCAACACCAAGCGCGCTGTTAGGACAATTGGAAAATCAAGTGTGGCGCTTACGTATTCAGGAAGAGGAATTGGAAAAATATTCAACAAACTATGCTGTATCGAATGTTCATCAACTAGGGAATGACATCGAGTTGCGCATTATTTCAGAGGAAAAACCGAATGAATCTGCTGTGAACGTGGAACCAAGAATGGAAGATATCTATGTCTATTATTTTGGAACACAAAAAGTTGAACTGTGAAGGAGAAAACGGATTTCACATTTAAAGTAAAAAGAGGCTGGGACAAAAGATAAAAACACCATTTTCTCCCGGGAGAAAATGGTGTTTTTTTGATAATTGAAGAAAATTGATTTCCGTTCCGGGGACGCTTTCCGCGGGCCCGGCTCGAGCCTCCTCGGAGCTCAATCCTTCGCTCCTGCGGGCTCTCGAGACTCGGGCTGTTCCCGCAGGAGTCGCCCCGTCACTCCAATCAATTTTTTACAAAAATTCTTTTTGCAGCTCGTTCACTTTATTAGTTATGTCCCAGCCTCTTCGCAGATATCCCGCTATCTATATCCGATATCCGGCTTAATTTGAAACGTATGTATAAACTCTTCCAAACATTTTTCACACAAATCAATTGAATAAATATATTGTCGCCTTTTTTCTGTTCAGCTTTCTTGGCTGGGTTTGGGAGAGCATTTATTGCACTATACGGGGACGGAAGTGGGCGAATCGGGGATTTCTATATGGCCCGATTTGTCCCATTTATGGATGTGGTTCGTTATTAGGGTATTTCCTATTTGATTTAATAAAAAACGGATATGTGCCAGATCTTGATTGGTGGATGATTTTTATCCTTGGTTTTATTGCCAGTATGATTTTAGAATATCCGACTTCCTGGATTCTTGAAAAACTGTTTAAGGCCCGATGGTGGGATTATAGCCGTTACCCTTTGAACATCAACGGCAGGACAAGTGTGCCAACATCCATCGGTTTTGGTGCTGCCGCCATTTTGTTGATGAAATGCCTGATTCCTTTGGCGGATCAATGGCTTACTTTGATACCTGAAACTGTATTGAATATACTGGCCCTTATCCTTGTTTCCATGATATCCATCGATACAACATTGACCGTTTCGTCACTGACCGATTTCCAAAAACGGGTTTCTTCCATAGATGAAGCCTTCCAGCATCGTATGACGGACATTGTGAGCCGGGTTTATAACTATCAAACCGCTTTTTTCAATAAAGCCATTCAACGCATTGTCGTTTTTGAACTTCCTGAACGGAAAAGCCGCATAGCCAAGCATCTCCGGGAAAAACAATTTATCGAACTGATCAAGGATTACTACAATTCGGATATGGCCGGACAGATGGATAAAAACTTCGAGCATGGTGCGACCACCACGCGGGAACATTGTGAAAATGTGGCCTGGATCAGTTATTTGATCAACGAAAAATTACATCTCAACGCGAACGAAAAGGAATTGGTGGAAGCGGCCATGCTTCACGATTTATTTCTCCATCAATGGAAGACGGGAGATGCTTCTGATGAAGCGGATCATGGGATGGCCGGCAATCATGCGGAAAAGTGGGATAATGAAACACTGCGGAGCCATATGTGGCCAATCAAAATTTCAAAAATCCCAAAAAGCAGGGAAGCGATGATTATCTATTTTGCCGATAAATATTGCACTCTCATTGAAACCATTCGGATGAATAAACGGTTTGGACTAAGAAATTAAGGCAGAATGTTTCAAAAAAATAACCTTAATACATGTTAAGAAAGCGGGTAAGGGAAATCAATAAAGTATGAACCCGCGGAAATTTGTCAAAGATTTCAATAGAGGAGGTGTGAAAAAATGACGCAAGAAATCCTTTGCGAGGTAAACAATTGCAAGTATTGGGTTGATGGAAACAAATGTTCAGCCGAAAAAATTTACGTAGTCAGCCACACTGGAAAAGAAGCGAACACGACCGAAGAAACAGATTGCAAGACATTCACACCGGAGAATTAATGTTTATTGCCGTCTCGAAAGCCGGACACTTTCTGGACGGCTAATTTTTTGTTTCGGCATTTAAGGAGCAGTGACTTATCAGAATGCGAATATTCTCGGATCTTTCAATTATAGTATTGATAATTAGTATCATTTTCATTCAAATGTTTGCGATTGTTATATTTTTCCTTGTGTACCAATATGGGGAATTCTGTGCTTTTTTATGATCGAATGAGATTTTTCCAATTTATCTTCAATGTAATCCAAAGAAAAACAGCCGTATGGATCCGCAAATTCACCGATTGCGCGGGACAGGTTGTCAACTACAACCCTTAAATCCTCAAACTGCCTCTGGTCTTCCAAAGAATTGATTTCATACATAATTTCATGGGCAAGGTGTTGAATCTTTTGAAGACGCACTTCTTTTTCCTGCACACATTTCCTCCTTTGCTTGGCATACAACGATCATTATATGGCGGAAGATTGAATAACATGAAAATACTTAGATAAAAAGGTAAAAGCATTGACTGTTTGGAAAACGGCTGCTCGATTATTTTCAGGCTGTTAATATAAAACATTTTCCAAAGTCAGTTAATCGCCAATCTGGATAAGAAAATCGCCGATGAGAAGAACATAATCGCCAAAGGGAAAAGTATCATGCCAGATTGAAGTCCCATTAAGAGAAACAGATCACTATTATGAATAGGAAATTTCCAAAGTTCGTTTTGAAATAAATGTCAGAATTTTTTATTAGATAGAGATGTTTTAAAATGATTAATAGTGGTACAATTTTAGAAAAGGGTTGAAAATATTTTCTTCTCCTTGAAATTTAAGGGATATTTTGCAGTAAAATACTGAAAGGTTCCTTTTTAGCGGGAATAACGATGACGGATTTGAAAACAGAGGAGGGGTTGAAAGTGAGGCTTGCCGGCATCCTTTTTGGTGTAATAGCTGGATTATTCAGTATTGGCTTGTGGGTTATTTTTGTTTTTTATAATCCTTATTCATCCACACCAGTTGAAGGAAATACGGTGATGACGACATTTTTGATGTTGTGTCTCCCTGCGTTATTGGCAATCTTTTCTTCATTCATCCAAAAAGAGTATCTGATGTTCATCGCTTTTATTTTGTCCTTGCCAATAAGTTTTTATTTATTTGGAACACCGGGGATCTTCCGTTTGTTTTTTGCATCCTGCATTGCCTATTTCATCGGTTTCCTTCTCCTGTTTTTTTCCAGGAAAAACAGAGTGCAGTTCTTTAAATCAGAAAAGCAATAATGTCAATGACCTCCCTCTCTCAAACCAGGATAAATTTCGTTTTTTAAAAAAATTTAAATAAAAGTGACTTTCAAACAAACATAAGTAAGTAGAGGATATGGAGAAGATGAGAAGACTGAGAGATGTATTTTATATCAATGCCAATTTTGAAGAGCAATCTTTCATTTATTATGGCATGGAGTTTCAAGAATTTATCAAGTATTGCCCCGTGGAATTGGAAAATCTTTTAATTACGGACGGGCAATTTATTACAAACGGATTTAATTATCATTGGAACTTTGAAACAGCAGAGGGAAAAGAGGGGATTTTGGAACTGACGGAAGAAGACATTTACGGTTTAGGCAATTTCCATTGGATCGATTACAGCAATGAAGAAGATTTGAACCAGTGTACGCCGGAAGAGCAGGCGGAAGTGTTGTACTTATCGCACTTTTGCAAACCGTTAAAATCGCCTTTTTTTGACCGCATCAATAATCAATTTGTCTATCTGGCCCATGACGACGGATGGTTTTGCAAACTCTATTGCCGGGACCTTTCAACATTTAAAGAAATCATCGCCAATAAAATTATCGGGGCCGTTTCGACGAATAAAAGAAGAAAAATTTATCCGATGTCGGATGAGGTGAAAAATCAGCTCTTTGAATTCACGAAAGAAGGATTGCTGATCGATTTTTCCCATATTTTTCGGGATAGCCGCTCCGTCGGTTTATATTTTTACGTGATTGGCCACTACAAAAATATGGATGAGATGTATAACAATCTGGAACGAAACAAACAAAGAGCAAAAGTGAGAGGTTATTTGGAACATAAAAATAAACAATGGAAAATTGATATTTGTTAATAAAAGCGGGTTGAGGGAAATGAAATTCGTGAGGAAATTGCCCAATGTGGATCCTGTTAAACACGAAGAGCTGATTCGGGCGCAATGGCATCCTTTAAAAGAACCAAAAACTTTTCTTGGAGCATTTTTATTATCCATCCCTTTTATGGTGATTGCGGTATGCATTTCGTTTTGGATTATCAAAACCTTTTCTGGCATTTCGCTTAGTGAGTTTGGGATTCATGATGACCGGATCCGTTTTTCGATTCCTATCAGTTCATTTTTATGGTTGCTTCTTTTATTGGTGCTGCATGAATTGCTTCATTTAATTTTTATACCAAATTTTATTCAATCGAAGAAAACCTATGTGGGAATAAATGGATTTGGAGCGTTTGTCACAACAGAAGAGAAAATAACCAAATCGAGATTTATTCTGGTTACGGTAACGCCTTACCTAATCATTTCAGTCCTGTTCCCGCTATTATTGGGGAAATTTGGCCTGCTTACACCGGCATTCAAGTTTTTCATACTTTTAAATGCAGCGGCCTCTTCCATTGATCTGCTCACCTTATTTCTTATCATTTTTCAAGTGCCGACTTATGCGGTTTTAGTTAATAATGGGACGCGGACTTATTGGAAAATAAAATAACAGCTGATTAAATCCGGTGATTATTAAAATAAGCTTATATAAATGGAATTTGTGATCAAACCCTTGCAAAAGGGGTTTGATTTTTTATGTTTTTGCAGGGGTGGCTGCGCCTATATTTTTGATTTTTTGTATTCTACTTTCTTCTAAAAGCATATACAATAACTGGAAAGGGGGCGCGTGTTGATGAGAAATATCGGATTGTATATTTTAAGCCCTGTGTTATCGTTTATTGCCGGAATCTTCTCATACATGCTTATTTTAAAATGGGTGTGGAATGAAACGTTAGGCGGGGATTTGGCTGCCATCTTGTTTTATGGCGGAATTATCTTTTTAACAATCTGTTTTCCAATTTATTTAGGAGTTATCCATTTGATCGATAAATGGTTTCATCAATACAAAGGGCTTCTGTATCCTCTTGGCTGCATGCTTGTATTTTTTATACCGACATTATTTCTGAACCTTTTATTTGGAAGTTTTGATTTATTGTCGCCTGAATCAATGCTGTTCCACTCATTTTTGGGGTATGCCATTGGTGTCTAAAAAACACGTTCATCTAGCTGGAAAATCTTTTTGCGTGGTAATTAAAAAGTGGCATTCCCATAGGAAAATTAAAAACTATTGGATAAGGAAACGGATGAGATAATCGATTCAATGAAATTATAGGAAACTTCATATTTTGCAATTTTATACAAAAATAAATTATACTAATATTATAAGATTACTAATAGGAGGTTTTCTAATGGCAAAGGTTGCATTTTTACTTGCAAATAACTTCGAGGATTCGGAAATGAAAAATCCATATGAAGCGGTGAAAGAAGCAGGGCATGAAACAGTGATCGTCGGCTTGGAAAAAGGTGCGGAGTGCAAAGGGAAAAAAGGGACGGTTTCGTATACGGCGGATATCGGAGCGAGTGAAGCGAAAGCGGAAGATTTTGATGCGGTTGTCATCCCGGGAGGAAGTTCGCCTGAAGCATTGCGGGTCAATGACGATGTTGTCCGTTTCGTAAAAGAAGTCAATGAACAGGGCAAATTGATTGCCGGAATCTGCCACGGTCCGCAAGTAATGATCAGCGCGGATATTTTAAAAGGAAAAGCGGCGACTTGCTACATCGGCATTCGGGATGATGTAAAACTGGCTGGTGCAGACTATCGTGATGAAGAAGTGGTTGTGAGCGAAAACATCGTCACATCCCGGACACCAAAAGATGAACCTGCATTTATCCGGGAAATTTTAGAAAAACTGAAATAATTAATATGCTGGTAAGTGCAAGATCAAATTATAGTCTAATACTAGGTTGGATTCAAAATAAAAACCGAACGATACTGAATCTTTTTGTTATAGTAGAGATTCAAGTAATCGTTCGGTTTTTATTTTGGCAGTACACCTTTTCCAAACCCGTTTATTTTAAAAAGAAGAAGTCATAAAAAGCAAAATTAAAACATTTAGATAATATGTAAAAGACAATAATTCAATATTTATGGAACCCTGTTTATATTCAACTGAAAAGATATGTAAAAGTGCAATCTAAGAATAATCTTATTTTTTTCTGCCCATAATGGGATTGTTAACAATCAATAGGAGGCAGTCTTATGATAATAAATTGTCCTTCGTGTAATAGAAAGATAAAAATTAAAAAAAATGGTCATGGCAGATGTAAATGTGGAGCACATGTAAAAATAATCAAGTGAATTATAAAGATAAAAAAATCGAAAAAAATACAAATAAAAGTAGAATTTTTAAAATTAATATGTAAAAATATTAAAAAAGTTACATTTTCAGTGTCAAAAGGAGGTATGAATCATGAGATATTTATATAAGTTTTTCTATGAAGTAGAAAAAAATGAATTTGAAGATAAATATATACAAAGAATAAATTCAGATGCTGCCAAACGTTTAATGTTATTTATAAAACCAATGAATCAGCCAAAATCATTTCAACTATTCTATGTTCCAACTAATTATATAATTGATATTGTAGCTAAAATTTATAAATTATCCGGAGAATTAAATTTTATCTTTAATCAATTACCTAAAGTAGCAAAAGACCATTTCATTCTTGAATGTTTAGTTGAAGAATTATTTAATACCAATGAACTTGAAGGGGTAAAAAGTTCAAAAGAAGAAATTGCTAGAAGTGTTAAAAACATTAAAATGAATAAACATGTTAATAATAGATTTAATAGTATGGTAAAGTCATATATGAATTTAATTAATGGAAATACGTCGCTCCCTGCCAGTCCAGTAAATATAAGGAAAATATATGATGAAATAACTGAAGGTGAAATTGAGGAAAGTGAATTACCAGATGGAGAAATTTTCAGAAAAGAAGTTACACATGTATTAAAAAAATCGGGTACCGGTAAAGTTATACATAGAGGGTTAACTCCGGAAGTAAAGATTATAAATGAAGTAGAAAAATTATTAGTTTTTATGAATCAGTCTGATGAAGTTCCAGAAATAATAAAAGTAGCAATAGGACATTACTTTTTTGGTTATATACATCCTTTTTATGATGGAAATGGGAGAACTTCAAGATTTATTAGTAGCTTATATTTATCAAAAACATTAGGCAATATCCCCTCACTTTCTTTATCAAGGGGTTGTAACAAATATAAGACAAACTATTTAAAAGCCTTCGAAATTACTAATAGTATTGCAAATAGAGGGGAAATGAATTATTTCATTGATACATTTTTAGAAATTATTTTAAAAACTTTAAAAGAAATGCTTTTTGAATTAAAAGAAAAAGTTCAATTAATTGAAAGCGCTTATGATAAATTAACAAAAGATACTAGGATTAAAAAAGAAAAATCTTTTGAATTTATGTTTATTTTAGTACAAAATCATTTCTTTCATTTTAATGATGGTCTATCTGTTAAAGAACTGTCCAATGAAATGAATATATCTGAAGTAACTGTTAGAAAAATTGCAAAAGATTTACTGGAAAAACAATTAATTAAACAAGTTGGAAAAAGGCCTGCATATTATATCATTGATCCTATTTATTTTGAAGAAACCTGAATAGGTTGCTTTAATGTCTGTTACCCTTTAGTGATTAACCTGTAATTATAAGGCGAATTTTAGAAAAAATGTATGAAGATTTTTATAAGTAGAGGGAGATTCCGGCCACCCCTCTCCTTTTTTATGATAAAAAGTATCAGTGCATGTGAACTGTTTAACGTTTTTGATTAAGTATTAATTAAGCTTAAAAGCAGAGGGTTGCATTTTTCTATCCAATCCTTATTGGACCGGGATAGTGGATGGTCCCCATTATCATCGATGATGTGCGTTTATATGGCATAATAAAAAGATTATAAGATGGTGAAGTCTAATGATCAGAAAAATGAAAAAAGAGGATGCGGATATTTTCTATTATTTGGCGGAGCAATTTTATGCTTCTGATGCCGTACTGCATCCCATCCCGAAAAAACATCACATTGATGCGTTCAATGAAATCATGCGCTCCAATGTGTATCTGGAAGGGTATATTTTTGAATATAATGACCAGCCTGTCGGATATGCGATCACTTCAAAAATGTATTCCCAAGAAGCGGGAGGAATTATGCTCTGGATTGACGAAATTTATATTTTGGAGGAATATCGTTCAAAAGGATTGGGGAAAGAATTTTTCCATTATCTCAAAACAACACTTGATTCTTCAATTGTAAGATTGAGGCTGGAAGTGGAAAAAGAGAATGAAAGGGCCATTGAATTATACAAAAGTTTGGGTTTCGGTCCATTGGCATATGATCAGATGATTTTGGATATAAAAGATGGGTCAAGGAAATAAAATAATGGAACATCTTGGATACATCTCCTCAGTTTTTATCTGGAGGTGTTCTTTTTATAAGGAAAGAATACATATGAAAAAAATCCAGTAATCATGCGGGTTGCAACCGCCAGTTGACATATTTCCAATCCCGCTTTATAGAGTGCAACTGAACTTTTGAGTAGGATGTGATTGAACAAAGGAAAGACAATCAAAAAAATAAAAAAGGATGATGAACATGATATTAGCGGACAAAATTATTGAAGAAAGAAAGAGGAATGGCTGGAGCCAGGAAGAGTTGGCGGAAAAGCTTGGAGTATCAAGACAGTCCGTGTCCAAATGGGAAAGTGCCCAATCGGTTCCGGATCTTAACCGCATCATCAAGATGGCGGAATTGTTCGGAGTGACAACGGATTATTTATTGAAGGATGAAATAGAAAATCGGGAAACGCCGGAAGCTTTGACGGAAGTGGCGGAAGTGCCCGTAAAAATTCGCAAAGTCAGCATGGAAGAAGCGACGGAATTTTTAAAATTGCAGGAAAAACATGCACCGTTGATTGCCTTTGGGGTATCCTTATGCATCCTCTCTCCGGTGTTATTGATCCTTTTGGCAGGACTGGCGAACAGCAAGATCATTGGCATTTCGGAAAATGCCGCCGGCGGAATTGGAATTACCGCATTATTATCCATGATTGCCGTGGGCGTTTATATTTTTATTAAATGTGCGAATGAAGGGGAAAAGTATAAATATTTAGATAAAGAGGCCATTGAAACGGAATATGGAGTAAGCGGCATGGTGCGGGAGAAGAAAAATGCCTTTATGAGCAAGTTCAACTTATCGATTACCATTGGTGTCATTCTTTGCATTTTAAGCTGCTTGCCACTAATTATCAGCGGTTTTCTTATAGATGAAGTTTATATCATTTCGTCAATGGTTGCGTTACTTTTAGTCTTAATTGCGATTGCCGTGAATATGTTTGTAAGAGTTGGAATCATCCGCGAAAGCTATGAAAAACTTCTTCAAGAAGGGGAATACACATTAGGCAAGAAAAAATCATCGGTTGTGATTGGAAGAATCAGCGGTGCTTATTGGTGTGTGGTCGTTGCCATTTACCTTGCATGGTCACTCTTTAGCGAGAATTGGGACAATACGTGGGTTGTATGGCCGGTTGCAGGTGTTCTTTACGGGGCGTTCATATCCATCGTAAAATTGGTGATCAAAGCGGAAGAATAAAAACAACTTGGATCCCGGGTATCTGAAACAGAGCCCGGGATTTTTTTGCCATTCACCCGCAACTGTCATTAGCGATCGGTGTAAATATTGGTTGCTACCGATTATGTATGGATTGTTTATCCCGTAGAAAAGAGTGATACAGTCAAGGATACATCATGTCGGTGCCGACAGCAAATGACGCAACCGTTGATTGCATCCACTTTTGGCTTTCTGATTGACGATATTTTGCACGAAGAAAAGTGCCAGGAATTGAAGAGAAGGGTTCCTATTTTTAACAGCTGAAACACGCCTTTCTTACCAATAAAATTTTAATATTTAATTAAAAATACCTAAATACCTAAACAATAATACGAGAAAAAAGTTATAATATAAAAAAGACTTTAGATTCATAATATAGGTGGATTTTAATAAAAATTCCTGGTCTTTTCGTAATGTTAAGTTTGTTATTACAACATGATGTCAGTAAAGTTAAAAGGGTTGGTATCGTATGTCAATGAATTATGATTATTACGAAAGTAAAGTTGTATGCAATTTTTGCAAAAAGCAATATACAACGTATAAAGTGCGCCCCGGCCGTTATAAAGCCGCGGGGCAAGATTCGGATTTTATGCCGATTTACGAAGGGTTAAATCCACTTTTTTACGAAGTCGCCGTTTGCCCCCATTGCGGTTATGCGTTCCATAAATCCATGACCCGGACTTACGGACCTTTTATGTCACTTATTGAAGAAGACTATATAAAGAAATTGCAAAAAGTGATGGACCTATGCAAAGAACGGACGGTTGCTGAAGCGATCGCAAGTTTTCAATTGGCTTATTTGGTGGCGAAAGTTTCAATGGAAGAACCGCTGATTCTGGCCAACTTTGCCATGAAAATCGCCTGGCTGTATCGATTAATACATGATAAGGAGTCTGAGAATCGTTACCTCCATGCTGCAAGGGATCTATTCAATAAATCCCATACAAAAAGTAAAGAAAGCGAAGAAAGGATCCAATATTTGATTGCTGAAATCAGTCTGCGATTAGGGGATATTGAGGATGCGAAAAGAGGATTTTCCCGATTGATCACAGGCAAAGAAGTTTCAAATAAATACCGCAACTATGCAAAAAAACGGTGGGATGACTTCAAGTACAACCATCAAACGGTTGTAGGAGAAGGATGACATCAGGAAGAAAGGAGGAGTTGAAATGAAACTGCCTATCAAGAAAAAATTGGATTTATCGGAAGAAGAAATTTTTTCTGAATTGCATCACTTCCTATTAAGAAAAAATCATCGGCTGCTCAGCAATGAGGAAGTGGTCGAAAAAACAGGTGTTTCTCATGAGCTTATACATAAGTGGGTGAAAACGGGAAAATTAAAACCTACATTGTTCCCAAACCTTGGCGCACCCTGTGAAAGATGCGGACAAATCACAAACTACTCCAAACTGTGCTTGGATTGTTCCATTACCATTACAGCCACCCTGGAAAAAGAAGAAAAGGAAAAAGAATGGTTCAGACAAATTCAACAAATGAATAGAAAGCATACATATCATTTGAAATAAAAGTTCGCAGGATATCAAGTTTTTTAGTGAAGGATTATTACAATGAAAGGCACTTTTCCATAGGGGAAAATGTGCTTTTTTCTTTATTCATAAATGAAAGAAATTGAATGAAGGCGATAAAATTCATAGAAAGGATGAAACGTCCGGGAAACTGCAACGTCTTAAATGTAAAGTTATTGGGAGGGTAGCGATGGGTAAATATGGATTGCAAATGATCATAGGAATGGCACTTTTTGTTCTTTCCACATTTTTCGCATGGTATGAAGGAAGCGAAATAGTGGAAAACCCGTTTGAATGGAAATATTCAACTCCGTTTACACATTTAATGATGCAAGAAATTACGGATGGACGGAATATCAACCAATTGGATTATTTTGTTTATGCATTAAAATTTAGACCTTTATTTCCTGCCATGATGATTGTGAGTTTCATTTATATTTTAAGTGTGGCAGGCATTGTTCTGACAAAAAAGAAATCGAATTGGGCAATCTGTTATTGGGGCAGCCTGGGATTGATTTTGTTATTTTTCAGTATTATCGTTTCCGATTCCTTCACTGTTGGTGACAGTCCTTTCTTTTGGATTCCATTGATCACCGGACTTTTCTTCATGGCGGCTTCATTATTGCAGTGGGTACGAAAAATGAAACAGCAGAATATGGAAATCACAAAGGTGATATGAAATGGGGAAAGGAGGATCTTGTAAAGCCATTTGGGTGTTTACAAGGTCCTCCTTCCTTTGACTGTTCATTCCTCATAGATCATTTTTCTTGTCATTCCGCCATCTACAATCAGATTAACACCTGTGACGAAATCATTTTCTTTCGCCGTCAAATAAAAACATGCCCGCGCAATATCATCCGGTTTTCCTACCCGTTTGGATAAATGCTGCTCGTGATCGATTTTACGCAACTTTGAATAGTCGCCTGTTTCAATCCAACCCGGCGAAATGGCATTCACAGTAATTCGATATTCGCTGAATGAAGCGGCAAGGGCATGGGTCAAAGCGATGATTCCGCCTTTTGATGCGGCGTAAGCTTCCGAATTCGGTTCGGACATGATGGCCCTTGTGGAGGCGATATTCACAATGGAACCGCCTGCTTTGTTCTTCCGCATATATTTTGCCGCTTCCCTGGATGCCAAAAAGACACTTCTTAAATTCGTGTTGATGATATCGTCCCATTCTTCGATCGGCAATTCAAAAGGGGACTTGAATACCGATACCCCTGCATTATTGATCAAAATATCGATTCGGCCGAATGTCAGATTTGCTATTTCCATTAAGCGGACAATTTCTTCCTCATCTCTGACATCCGTTTTGACAAAAAGCGCGTTTCCACCCTTTTCTTTGATTGCATCCACCGTTTTTGCCCCTGCTTTTTCATCAACATCCGCGACAATGACATTGGCTCCTTTTTCCGCATAAAGCAACGCAATCCCTTTTCCGATCCCGTTCCCAGCGCCTGTAACGATCACGGTTTTATTTGAAAAATCCATATGATTTCCACATCCTTATTTTCTATTATTGAAAATATTAACATATACATTCCGTTGATGAAACAGTTATACGCCTTGTTGAATTTGAGCAATTGTAACGGGATTGGCATGGGTCTTAACATATCGATGCGTTTTTGTGGGGATTAAAAAAATGTTGACATTCTAATAGAATATTTTTATATTAAACATATAAGAATACTTTATATTGAAAAACGCTTCTTTTCGGCGTTCTTTTATCTGTTTAAATACCTAGTAAGTAAATAAGGATAGTAAACAAGACTTACCAGACAACTGGAGGTCTTCATTCATGGCATTGTACCATGATGGGGGTCTCTTGTTGTCTTTTTTTGTTGGGAGGAAGTTATTTATGGGGGTACAAATTCAAATCCTTGAAAAAAGCTTTCAAATGGAACAAGAGCGCAAACTTGTACTTGATGGCATTGATTTGCATCTTAATAAAGGTGATTTTTTAACCATTATCGGTCCAAGCGGATGTGGTAAAAGTACTTTGTTGAAAATTGTAGCTGGACTGGATACCGAATATCGGGGAGTTGTGCTGGTAAATGGCCGTCAAATCGTGAAACCGGGAATCGCCCAAGGTTTTATTTTTCAAGAGCATCGTTTATTTCCATGGTTGACGGTTGAACAAAATGTAGCGGCAGACTTGAATTTGAAAGATCCGGAAGTTCGCAAAAAGGTAGATGAAATGCTGGAAATCGTTAGATTAAAAGGATATGAGAAGGCGTATCCGAGCGAAATATCAGGCGGTATGTCACAAAGGGTGGCCATTGCGCGGGCACTCATCCGGGATCCGGAAATTTTGTTGCTTGATGAGCCCTTTGGTGCCCTTGATGCATTCACACGCGGGCATTTGCAGGATGTTCTCATCGATATTTGGCAGCAAAAAAACATTACAATGCTGCTTGTAACCCACGATATTGACGAGGCGGTATATCTTGGGACGGATATCGCAATATTGCGTGCAAATCCGGGAAGAATCCAAAAACTTGTGCATGTTGACTTAAGTTATCCACGCTCAAGAACAAGCCCGGCTTATCAGCAGATAAGGCAGCGGGTGTTGCAAGAATTCGAAAAATCGGAAAATGAAAAATATATCGACGGATATGGGATTTAGGGGGAATGATGTATGAAAAAAAGATTCTTATTGTTACTGACAATCATCGGCCTGCTGTTGGCGGCTTGTTCATCCGGTTCAGAAAGCCAAAGCAACAGCGAAGGCACATCTTCAGCGAAAACAATTAATCTGGGAATTCAACAAATTCTATCTCCTTTATGGATAGCGAAAGAAAAAGGTTGGTTGGAAGAAGCGTTTAAAGAGGTCGGAGTTGAAATTGTTTGGACTGAATTCCAAAGCGGTCCCCCTCAATTTGAAGGTATTGCCGCAGGAAAGTTGGATATTACAGAAGTAGGGAATACACCACCGCTTTCAGGGCAAGCGGCAGGCATTGATTTTAAAGAAATAGCGTTATTATCCAAAGGTAAAACCAATAATGCAGTTTTAATTCCGGAAGATAGCGACATTAAATCTATTAAAGATTTAGTAGGAAAAAAAGTTGCCGTTGCGAAAGGAAGCAGTGCTTACGGTTTGTTATATGAAGCGTTCGAAAAGGAAGGCGTTGATCCATCAAAGGTTGAAATTATTCAACTTCAACCGGATGAGGCTCAACCGGTCTTTGAAAATGGTTCGGTTGATGCATGGGCTACATGGGAACCGTTTATTTCATATCAGACTGTTGGGAACAATGCAAAAGCATTGATCAAATGTGAGGATATTGGCGTATTTAGTCCGGTGTTTACAATTGCTCGTACAGATTTTATTGAAGAAAACCCGGAGTTGGTATCTATTTATTTGGAAGTTTATAAAAAGGCGACCGATTGGTTGAATGAGAATCCTGAGGAAGCGGTCCAATTTTTTGCGGACCTAAAAGGAATTGACCCGGTGATTGTGGAGGAAGTCTTAAAAAATACACCATATGAAATGCAAGTAATTGATGAGGATGTCATTTCCAGTCAACAAAGAGTGGCGGATTTATTTATAGAGCAAGGCGTGTTTAGCAATGGAATCAATGTAGAAGAAGTAGTGGAGAACAAATTTGCTGAAAAACTGTTAAAAGGTGGTGAGTGATTTGGTCCGTGCACAGGCAATGAAGCAGCCGATTGCAAGCGGGAAAAAAGCGAGAAAATCAACAGCCGCTTGGGGAAAAGGATTGGTTTTCCCACTAGTTGTCATCATCATTTGGCAAATTGTTTCTTCAAGCGGTCTTGTTTCCGTTACAGTCCTTCCAAGCCCGCTTCAAATTGTAACCACTTTTTATCACTTGATTATTAGCGGCGTGTTATTGGAACATTTGCAGATTAGCATCTATCGTGCTGCAGCCGGCTTTTTGCTCGGAGGAAGTATCGCCTTAATTCTTGGTTTTCTTGTCGGTTTCTCAAAGCAATTTGAAAGTTATTTGGATCCAACGATGCAAATGTTGCGAACAATTCCAAGTTTGGCGGTGACTCCATTATTTATCTTGTGGTTTGGATTTGATGAATTATCGAAAATATTGCTCATTGCGTTCGCTTCATTTTTTCCGTTATATGTGAACACTTATAATGGCATACGTTCAGTTGATATGAGGCTTTTTGAAGTGGCGCAAGTACTGGAGTTCAACAGATGGAAAAAGCTCACAAAATTAATTTTGCCGTCTGCACTGGGCCACATTCTTGTCGGAATCCGCCTATCGCTCGGGATTGCCTGGCTTAGCCTTGTCGTAGCTGAGCTGATGGGTTCCAGTTCCGGTGTCGGCTATATGATTATGGATGCACGGCAGTTTTCCCAGACAAATAAGGTGTTTGTCGGCATTATCATTTTCGGGGTGGTTGGTAAACTGACCGATTCCCTTGTCCGTTTATTGGAGAAAAAATTGCTGAAATGGCAAACCAACTTTGAAGGTGTTGAATAACAAATTCTTATAAAAAGGAGAGAGTGTGATGGACTTTTTCTGGTTTATTCCAACTTATGGAGACGGCAGATATTTAGCTACAACGAAAGGTGCACGCGAAACAAATTTCCCGTACATTAAACAAATAGCTCAAGCAGTTGATGAGCTGGGCTACGAAGGGGTATTAATACCGACGGGCAAGCCATGCAATGATCCGTGGGTGACAGCGTCAGCGCTGGCCACAGTTACGCAAAAATTGAAGTTTTTAATTGCGGTCCGTCCAGGGGTGATGAAACCGACTGTTGCGGCACGCATGACAGCGACACTCGATCAAATTTCAAACGGACGTTTATTGATTAACGTTGTTGCCGGAGGAGATCCGGTGGAGCTTGCAGGTGATGGCATCTTCGCTTCCCACGATGAACGATATGAAGTGACAGATGAATTTTTGGATATTTGGCGTGCCTTATTGGCAGGGGAAAAAGTGAATTATGAAGGCAAGCATTTAAAAGTGGAAGGCGGGGAAATCATGTTCCCTGGCATCCAAAAACCTCATCCTCCGATTTTCTTCGGGGGTTCATCCGATGCGGGAATCAAAGTGGCGGCAAAACATTCCGATGTGTATTTAACATGGGGAGAACCGCCTCAACAAGTGAAAGAGAAAATTGACAAAGTGCGTGAAGAAGCGGCAAAACATGGCCGTGAAGTGGAATTTGGATTGCGTGTGCATGTCATTGTCCGCGAAACGAATGAAGAAGCGTGGAAAGCTGCCAATGACCTAATTAAATATGTGGATGAGGATGCGATTCAAAAAGCGCAACAAGTGTTTAGCCGCTACGATTCAATCGGCCAAAAGAAAATGACGGAGTTAAATAAAGGGGATCGCAGCAATTTGGAGATATATCCAAATTTATGGGCAGGAGTCGGCCTTGTGCGCGGAGGCTGCGGAACAGCGATTGTCGGCGATCCGGAAACGGTGGCGGAACGCATTCGCGAATACCAGTCAATTGGAATTGATAAGTTTGTATTATCAGGCTATCCTCATTTGGAGGAAGCATATCAATTTGCTGAACTCGTGTTCCCGCTGCTCGGGTATAAGCAAGATAAACAATCAACCGGCGCTCCAAAAGGGGAAGTCGTTGGTTATGATTATACGGCCGAGAAATTGGCGCGGGTATAAACTTTACATGACAATTCAGTTTGCAAAAGCAAAGCGAATGGGGGAAGACAAAGGTTCCCTTCATTCGCTTTATTTTTTGAATATGTGGAGTGCAGGATACTTCAAGTGATTGGGGTTTCTGCTTTGTGCCGTGTCAGTGAAAACGGTGATAAATCGATTCCCGTTTCTTTCCGTTCAACCAAGTCCGCCATCAACTGACCGGTGATCGCGCAAAGTAAAATCCCGTTTCGGTAATGGCCGGCAGCGACAAACAATCCCCGCCGTTCCGGATGTTCCCCGAAGTATGGCAAGCCGTCTTTTGTCTGTGGCCGGATTCCGCTCCACGTGTTGATCCATTCCGATTGTTGTATGTCCGGAATGAGGGTGGTCGCGCGGTGGAGCAAACTCATCACCCCGCCTGCTGACACACGCCGTTCAAATGTATCCGGAGTGGAGGTTGCGCCAATCAGCAATTGATTGCCCCGCTTCGGCACGATATAGCAGCCGTTTTTGGCAAATACGGTCGACTGCAGCAATGGAACATGAGTGCGCACCATGATGCATTCCCCTTTGACCGGGTACACAACAAGTGGAAGGCCGAGGGATGTACCGAGCCGCTCAGTCCAGGCACCGGCGGCGACGACAACAGCCTCGGCAGCAAACGTTCCAACCGTTGTATCCACGAGATGGATGCCTGCTTCGGACCGAATGTTTAATACTTCTGTATGTTCATACAATTGGGCGCCGGCTGAAATTGCAGCATATGCAAGGGCTGTGGCCAAATCCGGGGCGCTTACTTGACCGTCTCCTTCAATATATATGGCACCAGCAATTGCTTCTTTTGCAAGAGACGGCTCCATTTCAACCGCTTCTTCATTCGTCAGCCACCGCACCGGTTCAACTGTTCCGCGCCAGAATGCATAGTGGCGTTGAAGCTCTTCCGCCTCTTCCTCAGTGGCCGCTATTTTGATCATTCCTTTTTCAACAAGACCGATATCAATCCCCGTCCGCTCCCTCAACTCTTCAGCCAGGGACGGCATAAGGGCCCGGCTTTGCAAGGCGAGCGGCACGAGGGGACTTGGCGAGAAAAACTCCGATTGTGCTCCGAGCATACCGGCAGCAGCACGGGATGCTTCACAAGCCATTGTCCCTTTTTCTAAAATTGCGACGCGATGATGCCGTTTGGAAAGTTCAAAGGCGATCGCGGCACCAATCACTCCGCCGCCGACAATTACTGTGTCATAACGTTGTATAGTCATTGGATCCACTCCTTTTAATCAATTGCTTTGTTTTAAAACAAAAACGCCGCTTCCTTTACCAGAGTAAAGAAAGCGGCGTGAGTCTACAGCATCTCATAGCAACACCATGTCGACCATGTAAAACCCATCTCCACTTCCCTCCGCTGGTATTACCCAGATCAGGTGCTAAGGGTCTCAAAGGTACACTTTGATCTCAGCCTATCTAAAGGCACCCCTAGTGGATGTTTCACAATCACAATTTCCAATTTATGTTTATCATATCATGCACAAGCTGGTTGTCAACCAACTTTCTGCCCAATGTTTGCGCAGTCTTCCACAATCCGCTGTCATCAAACGATCGAATGAAAGTAAAACGGTTCGTAAAAGCCCATGGACCAGGAAGAAAGTGCGGGCGGAGCGATAATGAACGGCCAAAGTTTTAGAATGTGCAAGACCTTCGATATGGAGGCCATTTTTTTTATGTTTAAATATGAAAGACATTAAATAGTCTTAAAGTATATAGGAATTTTTCATTTTTTTTTCAGCCTTTTTTGATACGCTTGTATAAAAAGACTGTGCACAAGAAGGTGAAGGTCGAATGAACATTTTATTTGCTGAAGATGACGAGAATTTGGGAAAAATGGTCCATCATTTATTGCAAAAGGAATATGGCCGAGTGGATTGGGTAAAAGACGGCGAAAGCGCTTATGATTACTCCATATTCACCGATTATGACGTGATCATTTTGGATTGGATGATGCCTGGTATGAGCGGGCTTGAAGTATGTAAGCGCCTCAGAGAAAAAGGTTTTAAAGGTGGAATTTTGTTTTTGACAGCCAAAGATTCCGTTGAAGATGTGGTGGAAGGATTGGACTCGGGGGCTGATGATTATTTAGTGAAGCCTTTCAAATTCGAGGAGCTTGTGGCGAGACTCCGGGCATTGTCACGTAGAGTCGATAAGCCTTTTGAAGAAATTCTATCATTGGATGATCTGGAATTGAATTTATCCAATCATGTTGTAAAAAGAAATGGCAAAGTGATAGAACTTTCAAAGAAAGAATATGAGTTGCTGGAACTGTTGCTGCGCAATAAACACCAAGTGTTGACAAGGGAAATGATCATTGAAAGAATATGGGGATTTGATACAGATGTAACGGAAAACGCATTGGATGCGTTAGTGAAACTGCTTCGGAAAAAAGTGGACGAGCCGGGAAAACCATCGATCATCAAAAATGTGAGAGGCGTCGGCTACAAGTTGAGGGATAGCCATGGAAATTAATAAAGTGAAATTGAAGCTCACCTTGATTTATTCAGGATCCCTCCTGCTTATTTTAATGATGTTTATTTTCGTGCTGTATCTTTTTATTTCGAATGCGATCAATAAACAGGAGATTGAAGAACTGGAACGGTTTTATGAGAAGGAAAACCATGAATTTTTAGAAGAACTGTACAAAAAAAATTATATAAGAATCATACCGGAGAGTAAGCGTAAAAAGAGATTTTTCGAAGATTTTGAAGAAGAGGATTATGATGAAATCGACGAAGAATTTGAAGAGAATGAGCCGTTGAAATATCGACCGGAAAGGGATATTTTCTACTACGTATTGGATGAAAATTTTCAATTAATCGAAGGCGAAGGGACCGTCCAAGGTTTTGAAGAGTATTTTGAAACAGATTTCACCCCTCCATCTTCAAGAACCGTAAAAGAAATCGAATGGGATAAGGTCCATATCCTTTATATCTATTATCCCCTTCAAATGGATGACCGGTTGATCGGAAGCGTTGTTGTCGGAAAGGATATTACCGACGAAAAGCATTTGTTTCAACGAATTATTTGGATATTATTGTTTTTAACCATCTTTTTCAGTTTGCTTTTTGCTTTGGCAGGGAACTTCTTTGCCGGCCAGGCAATGAAACCGATTATAAAAGCATATGAGAAACAAAGAAAGTTCGTTTCTGATGCGTCCCACGAACTAAGAACACCTCTCAGTGTTTTCTATAGTTCCATTGATGTGTTGGCGAGTGAAGAAGAGGAACACTTGAGTCCATTTGGAAAACAAGTGTTGGAAGATGTGAAACAGGAAGCGGAAATGATGCATAAACTTTTGGACGATTTATTATTTTTGGCAAGACATGACCAAGGAAACTTTAAATTGGAACTGGAAGAATTCGATCTCTCTTCACAGGTTCATTCATTGCTGAACCGGTTCAAAAGAATTGTACCATCCCAATTGACACTTCAAGAAAATATACAGGACGGGATCCGGATCAAGGGAGATAAAGTAAGAATTCAACAGCTCCTTTATATATTGCTGGATAATGCCGCACGCTATACGAAAGAAGGATCCATCACATGCTCATTGGCCGAACAGGGAGAGAAAATCTTGTTAAGCGTGAAAGACACGGGAATCGGCATTTCTCCAAAGGATTTGCAACATATTTTTGAACGTTTTTACCGGGGAGATGAATCAAGAAAACGAAACGGAACAGGGCTGGGTCTATCCATTGCCAAAACAATTGTGGAAGCCCACGGAGGAGAAATCGAAGTGAAGAGTGAAGTCGGGAAAGGGACAGAGTTTATAATTAAATTGAAGAAATATTAATTGCATATAAAATCAAAAGGTTATCCGGGAAAGATTGGATCTTTCCCGGATAACCTTTTTAAGAGGGGTTTCAATACGGTATATTAAGGAGGTTAATTAGCACTTTTACTATGAACGGCTTTTAATTTGCCTTCAAAATATCGGATTATAAGCAATGTTGTAACGAAAACAATTCCTAAACAGTAGATAAAGATTGCCCAAACCTGGTCGGAATCGGTTCCGATGAAAATGCCATGGAGAATCATAAACACCCATGCAGGAATCACTAAGAAGTGAAGTTTTTTCCATAGTTTGAAACCGAGTTTTTTCATGAAGAAATCGGAAGTGGCCATGACGATTAAGAACAGATAGAAGGAGATTGTTCCGATTCCGGACAAGAACGGTTCATTTTCGGCAGCGAATGGAATGATTAATTCACTGATTTTATAAGGAACGTAATGATCCACCAATAGCAAGGTGCCGTGGAACACAATGGTCAACATCCCAATCCATCCGCTGATTTTGTGCAGTTCCATCATAAGCTGTTTTTGATTTTTAAAAGAAGAAATCTTTTGCATCAGACCGGCCATGATGGAAAGGGTTAGTAGAAAATAGGCAAGAAAGCCGGATACACGTATGAGATTCCAGTTAGAAAACAGATCCAGTATCATCGGGTTTTATTCCCTCCCGTCTCAATTTTTCCATCAGATTTGACAAGGACATAACTGAACTTTTGGCTGATGTTGGATAAAACAGAGTCAACAGATGCGTCATTCGCCATAAAGCAAACTTTGGCGCCGACTTCCGCATCGATGCAATGGTCCATGACCACCGTTGCCTGGACAATTTCTGTATCTACAGGCATTCCATTTCTTCCGTCCAATAAATGATGTTTTTTCACGTTTCCTTGGGTCCAGCTGCGGTACACAATATTGGATGTGGCAATTCCTCCATTTTGGATGGAGAAAGATCCAATGGTTTTTTCCTCGTCGAAAGGATGTTGGATTCCGATTTTCCACGTTTTCTCTCCGTTCGACCATATGGACATATCTCCGCCGCCGTCCACGATTCCATATTTGCTGCGAGTGTTATTTTGCAGCCATTTGGCAATGGATTCCACTGCATAACCTTTCGCAATTCCGCCCAAATCAATTTTTTGGTCTGTATGTTTGATGATTTGATAGTCGTCCATAAAAATGAGGGGTTCCGATTCGTTTTCATAATGTACATTCGTTGAATCATTGTTGGCCGTATTAAAAGGAAAGGATCGATTATATCCATGGTTCTCCAAAGGTATAAGCATATAAGGGGAAAATCGCCCCTCCGTTTTTTGCCGATATTCTTCCGCTTTTTTCAGAAGGTCGTACAGAATGGGTGAAACACGTACCGTTTCATTTTTTTTGGCTTCATTGAATTGCCAAAGTTCATTATTTTTGCGAAATCTTGAAAATTCCTGTTCGATATATTGAAGAAAGGAAATGACATAACTTTTCCATTCGGTTCCATCCCGATTTTCGATGGTAATGCGAAAATTTGTATTCATGATATTGAGTTGGATGGAATCCATTTCGCTGGCATTATGATCTTCTTGTTTTGTAGTAACCATAATCATCGGCACCTTGATATTGGTTTTGATTGAGCGTAAAGTTGCTCCAGTCCAGTTTAACCAGTTCTTTTTCACGTTCACTCATGGAATCATTGATCTCAATTTCCAGTGCAGCATCGTTAGGGTTCGTTGCTGATGAATGGACCGGCGTATCATTGATTTGGCCCAATACAAATGCTGAAAATGCAACACCTGTAATTCCGACAATCCATTTCGCTTTATTGTTTGCTTTCATTTTTTTCACCCTACCCTTTAAAATTGTTGTAAGACAAATGTTTCGTTTGTTTCGTCCCATTCCACGCTATAACCAAAGGCATTGGCTATAACTGAAAGAGGAAGATAAACCGTTTTTTCATAACTGAAGGCTTTTGCAGGCATTGGTGTTTTGATCATATTTTCATAAGCGGTGTTTGTTCCGGCACGAACGATCAATTCTTCTTTGCCATTGGAAAGTTCAAGAATTCGGCTTTGTTCGTAATATTTCGATTTGATACCGAAAAGTTTTGCCATTTTTTCACCTGACACGAGCAATTGACCATTGGAAGGGAGAACAAGAAGAGTTTCTGTTTTTCTGTTCAATTTAAAGGGAACTTTTTTTGCTTCTTCAACTGGTAAATTGTTGCTGATCGTAATATTGGTATCTCTTGTCCAAACATTCCAGTAAGATGGTTGAACGGTATTTTGTTGGAAGTTTTTATAGTTTCCTTCCCGTTCATATTCTCCTTTCCATTTATAATCGTCGTCATCTTCATCATGGTCGTGTTTATCAAATTTTTCGAAGTAGTTGTTTTTATCGCTCTTTTCGTATTTCGGATAATAATCCCCCTTATAATGGTCATCCGCACTTGCAATGTTTACGACTGATTGAAAGGCAAAGAATAGAACAATAATGAAAATTCCATATTTCAATAATTTGTTTTTCATTTTCCTTTCCTCCTTTTGATTATCATTTTAGGAGCCATTTCTGAAAAAAAAATGAAAGAAAGGGGGATGGGTAAAAAATTTTTTATTTTTTTGACCAAAAATAGGCAGCATCCGGATGAAAGAGGAACAATTCGTACGAAAGAGGGGGTTCACTTCAAAAAGAGTGGTATCCGCACCAAAGGAGAGGCTTTCCGCACTAAAAAGGGCGGTATCCACACCAAAAAAGGTGGCATCCGCACCAAAGGAGAACCTATCTGCACTAATTAAGGCAGCATCCACACCAATGAGGGAATCATCTGCACTAATGCAGCTCCCTTCTTCTCCGAAACATAATGTTATCCCAAGAAAAAAAGAGCGAATCTCTTCCTTCGCTCTTTTGTGACTAAAATGAATATGGACACCGGAAAAGAGAATAAAACTGCATGACGATCGCCGATGCAATCAAATCCGACATCGCCAATATTTCAGTTTCAATTTCATCAAACACATCAATATCTGCTTGGAAATTTTGTTGAATCATCGTCACAGCTTCGTTTTTCGTCAATTCCAAATGGGTGTAAAACATTTCTTTCAGAATGTCCTTTGATAAATACGGATTGATCCTGCTCAAAAATAAAACAATTGCATCTGCATTTTCATACCATTCTTTCTCTTTGGCATTCACTGTGCCAGTATCCCCTTTTACCGCTGCTGTTACAAGCTCGGCGGCAATGACCAGGTGTTCTTTGATCAGTTGGGCATAGGCATCTGCAATCTGGTTGCCGTAAAAAGGTCTCAGACAATTGCCCAAATCGGTTGCGTTTTGCAAAAGACGTTTCTGAACAAACGGTAAATCGGGCAACTGAAACACAATACTGATGATGATCATCCGGGTCCAATTGACATGTTCCATCCATAGCAGCCGGTTCATCGCCATAAAATCGGACTCATTTTTACTTATGCAACGGTGATCCGGATAGTATTGTTGCCGAGTTATGATGTGCCGCAGTGGTGCGGAGTATTGGGAAAATGGTTGCGGATAGGAGGCGCTAAGGGAGTAAGTGAAAGAACCGTTTGAGGTAAATGGGTACATATTTGATCAATCCCTTCGAATCGTGAATCATCGGGCCCTTTTCTAGTTTACTCAAGAACAGTGATGATGGTGAAAATCAACGGATTGTTTTCTCCATTAAATTGAGCTTTTTTCACACCAGCCTTTGTAAAAGGGATTATAATAAATGTAGAGTGTTGGTAACAGTTCTGATGAACATAATCAAAGGAGTGCGGAGTTAAGCCGAATGATTGGCGCAATTATTGGAGATATCGTTGGTTCACGATTTGAGTTTAATAATTATAGAAGAAAAGATTTCGATCTGTTCACGAAGGATTGCAAAGTGACGGATGACAGCATCATGACTCTCGCCGTCGCCAAATCCATTATGGAGACAGAGAAAATCCTCAAACCTTCTTTTCACAGTACTCATCCCATTTATTACGCACAAGTGGAAAAAATGAGCGTCAAATATATGCAAGAAATTGGACGCAAATATCCGAATTGCGGTTACGGCGGAAGATTTAAGGAATGGGTTCACAGCGACACTCCCCGTCCTTATAACAGTTTTGGAAACGGCGCGGCCATGCGGGTAAGTCCGGTCGGATTTGCGGCGAAGACAGAACGGGAAGTTTCCCTGCTTTCTAAAGCTGTGACGCGGGTAACCCATAATCATCAAGAAGGAATCAAAGGTGCTGAAGCGGTGGCGGTCGCAATTTATATGGCACAACGCGGATGGTCAAAAGACGAAATCCAGAAAAAAATCGAAGGACAATATTATCCATTGGATTTTACAATTGATGAAATCCGGGATTCCTACAAAACGGATCTATCCTGCCAAGGAACCGTTCCGCAAGCCATCAAAGCCTTTCTTGAATCCACTTCCTTTGAAGACGCGGTACGGAATGCCATCTCCATCGGGGGAGACAGCGACACGATCGCTGCCATCACAGGGGCTATTGCAGAAAGCTATTATGGTGTACCAGCCGATTTGAAAGAAAAAGCCCTTACTTATTTGGATAATGAACTGCTTTCCATTTATCATGACTGGGAAGAGTATTATGAGGAACGAAAGAACAACAAGCAAGTTTCGTGATTTTGATAGGGACTTCAGCTATTTGTCAGCTGAAGTTTTTTTATGCGCAAAGAGATAATCCATTAGTTGCAAGTCGGAAATGTAAGAGCAGAAATAAAGTTTTTGTGATAAAATAACATAAAAATTCCATTACAGGATTTTATAAACAGTGCATTGAATGCAGCAGGATGACGTACTATGTTGTGGAGGTAAAAACATGGAAGAATCAAAGAAGAAAACGACGGCGTGGGGAATCATCGGTGTCGGGGCACTTTTTTTGTTGGGCAAGTTGAAATGGATCCTGCCTATATTGAAATTCCTGAAAATAAAAACATTGATTAGCATGGCGATATATTTGGCAACTTACGCCGTTTTTTACGGATGGAAGTTTGCCTTGGCACTTGTATATCTGTTGTTTGTACATGAATCCGGGCATTTGGTTGCTGCCAAAAAATTAAAATTGCCGACAACTCCTGCTGTGTTCATTCCTTTTGTGGGGGCGTTCATCGGTATGAAAGAGCGGCCCAAAAATGCGAAGGATGAAGCCTTTTTGGCTTACATGGGGCCATTATTTGGACTGCTTGCTTTTTTGCCCGCCATCCCTTTGTATATTTGGACGAAAGAACCTTTTTGGGCATTTGTCATTGTGTTGGGTTCCATCATCAATCTCTTCAATCTCATTCCAATGACACCGCTGGATGGAGGACGGATTGTTTCGGGGATCAGTACTAAGTTGTGGGCAGTCGGCTTGGTTTTGCTTTTGGCTTATGCGATTTGGTCAGGAAGCTTTATAGGTTTTATGGTGCTAATCATGGGGATCATTGAGTGGCGGAGAATTCGGGAAGAGCAGAAGAATATTGAGTATGATCGAAATCGCGTAAAAGATTATCAAGAGATGTTAACTTCCCTCAGAAATATAGCGGAAACGTCCACCTATGAACATTTGCAATATTTCGCCCAATCATTGAAACCGAATTTGCAGGTTGAGGAAAAATTGCAAAACACTTTGCATCTATTGGATGAAGAAGATGGAGAAATGACGGATGAGGAAAAAGAAAGAAAGAGGGAGCTGAAGAAACAGGAATTTCTTTCGGCTTTTGAGAAAGAAGTGGAGAGAATACATAACTATGTTGAGGAAACCGCTTCTTATTATCAAACAGATGGAAAAGTGAAGGCAGGTCTTTTCGTCATTTATATTGCACTGGCAATCGTATTAGGAGTTAGTAGTTATTTAAGTTATCCGTTACTTCCTCCTTTGGAATAGGGAGGCGGATTTGGAATGGCCGACAACTTTAATCGGCCTTTTCCAAAGCCAGCTTGATTCCAAATCCGATAATGATGGTGCCGGTGATTCCTTCAATCACATGTTTGGCTCGCGGTTTTCTCATCAAATCATTCACCACATTGATGAAATAAACAAAAATCACCAGCCATAAAGCGGACAGAACAGTAAAAGTGAGCCCCATTATCAGAAAGGGCAAAAAGGTGTCATTGCCCCGCTCCACAAATTGAGGGAAAAAGGAGAGGAAAAAGAGAGCCACTTTTGGATTTAATAGATCTGTAAAAAATCCTTGTTTGAAACAGGATTTGTTTTCATCCGGTCTTTTGATGTCCACCGGAATGTTGGTTCCATCCTTTTTCACTAAAGACCATAAAATCTTGGCACCCAGGTAAATTAAGTAAACCGCACCAGCGTATTTAATGATGGAAAATAAAAGGGCGGATTTCACAATGATTGCCGATAATCCCAAAACAGCGGCAAACGTATGGCAAAGAAGGGCGCAAATTATGCCCAAAGACGTTTTCAGGCCGCCGATCCGCTGATTGATTAGCGTGTTTTTCGTTACAACAGCCGTATCAGGGCCGGGTAATATTATAAGAAAAATGCACATGAGGACAAATAAAAAGAAATTTTCCAATTCAAAACACCTTTCTAACGGAGTATAGGATGTAATTTATTATATATAAAGGTGAGAAAATTGGAGAAAAAATTTTTAATATTCCCTCATTTAAATTCGGGATTGTAAGAATCATCACAGAATGGGTGGTACAAATCATTTGGAAGCATGGAGACATAAAATGAGAGAGATGTTAAATAAAATTCGGGAACCGGAAGGAATTTCTTCATCGAAAAAAATAGGGTATACAACTTTATTCTGTATTTTAGGTATGATGATGGGGATTATTTCCAAAATATTGGATACTTCCGCAATTAATGAATTGCCTTATGTCCTTCAAGTCTTGGATTTGGGAAACTTTCTTTCCCGTTTGGGAGTTTGGCTTTTCTTCGGAGTGATGATATCGGTTTATAGTAAATCGCCGATGAGGGCCGCATTAAATGTGCTAATGTTTTTTGCAGGAATGGTGGGGAGTTATTATTATTACACTGTTGCAGTGGCCGGGTTTTTTCCAAAATCCTACATGATGATTTGGGTGGCACTGACAATCCTTTCGCCGGTTTTGGCCTTTGTTTGTTGGTATGCGAAAGGAAAAGGATTGGTGCCGATCATCCTTTCCTCCGCCATTTTTATGTTCATGACAAGCCAAACTTTTGTTTTTGGTTTCTGGTATTTTGATCTTACGCATCCATTGGAATTGCTGATTTGGATCGCCACAATCCTTGTTTTATACCAATCACCCGAACAAATCGCTAAAGTGGTGATGATTGGAATGGTCCTTTTTATTATTGTAGGGAGCCAAGTGCCATTATATTATGGTTTGTTCGTTCTTCTTTTCTTGAATTGATAAAGGCTTATTAGGGAAGGTTCCCTTTTTGATGCCAAAAATAACCGCAGACATTTAAAGTGTCTGCGGTTATTTTGGTTGGAGGGTTGACTTCTATCATTTATTGGAGGGTTGACTTCTATTATTAATCATCGATTTTTACTTCCAGAATATCTCCGTTGACGGCGTTGATTTTAATATCGATTTCTGTGTATTTTTGTTTGAATTCAATTTCATAAATTTGCATTCCATAGTCTGCGTCAAGGGACCAGCTTGTTGGGGCAAGCCCTTGCACTTCCGGCACTTGTAAAGCGATTGCGATGGCTTCACTTGGATCCATCACGCTTGAAAGATCCAATATTTCATCAGTATTTTTGTTTCTTTCAAATTCATTTGCATAGATTTCTTTTGTGGTTGCATCAATTTTTAGTTCGTATTCATTTCTTGAATCAAAACCGTCGATATCGTAATATAAACCTCCCAATCCGGTTTCTAAATCAACAGATTCAATTTTTGCATCCGGGTAAGTTTGGTTAAAGATTTTCAAAGCCTCTGAAAATGAAACTTTTGGATTAACGATATCAACATTGTTGCCTGATTTCCTGTTGAAAGATTTTGAATTGGATTTGAAGTGCCTGCTTGATTAAAGGAATCAACATTTTCGGTTGATGTATTTGCGCCGCATCCAGCTAATAAAAGTAATGTGCATCCTGTCAATGTCAATTTTTTTAACATATTTATCCGCTCCTTCTAATTGCCTGCATGATAATCCTTTTGCAAGCTTTCATTTTTTACTTTTTACTTCTACAAGAACATACCTGCCTGTTTATCCCCTTTTTATCTCCTGTCTTCCGATCAAGTATGTTCACCTCTTTCCTTTCCGTTTCGATTTCTATAAAATGATCAGAAATTTTTCACCGCCATCCAGCACTTCGAAACCAATATCATCTTTGTGATTATCAAGATACTACTGAATTCTGAAAATTGTATGAAAGAAGCGAAAAAGGATTAAGAAAATAAAAAAACAACCGGAAGACGGGTCCCGGTTGTCGTTATGGCGTATGGTGAGGAATTGTTTCGGTGGATCATGAATCCCCATTTTATCTTGGGAATGATGCAAAAGGAATAAGAATTGGGGCTATATAAGCGGGCGGTAAAATCTCCTTTCCGATTTTGCCGCCTGAGTTTTGGTATTAATGATTCAATACTTCTTTCATATAGTCGACCAATTCTTTGCTGCGTTTTTCCAATAATTCAATTTCATTGAAAACTTCCTCCGTTATGGAAGCCTGTTCTTCGGAAGCAGCGGAAACTTCTTTTGTCCCATTATTTAATTGATCTAAGTTGTCCCGAATGGTATTTAATGACTTACTGATTGTTCCCAAAGCTTCTTTAGTATGCAGGGAAAGCTTCCGAATTTCTTCGGCCACTACACCGAATCCCCTTCCGGCTTCACCGGAGCGGGCTGCTTCGATAGCGGCATTTAACCCTAAAAGATTCGTTTGACTTGAAATGCCTTCAATCAATTTAACGACTTCTTCAATATGTTTCGATTGTTCAAAGGATTTGGATGCCTGTCCGCTGATATCAGTGCTTGTGGCAGTCAGTTCCTGGGATTTTGCGGAGAGCCGTTCCATATTTTTATGTAAAGTTTGAATGATTTTATTCATTTCTGCCAAGGCGTTGTCAATATTGGCTTCATGATCGAGAGGTTTTGAGTATGTAAGAATCCCGACAACTTCTTTTGTTTCAAAGTCGTGAATGGGCAAGATCTTTGAGGCTACGGGCATTCCAAAATATTCAGGCGGAAGGGTCATGGAAATTTTTTCACCTTTTAATACATTTTGAAAGGCATTATCGTCGTTGGAAAAAATGGAGTCCCCCACTTTCACATCTATATAGATTTTATCAGAGGGTGAAAAATAAATATATTTTTCCTTATCAGTGATTGCCAGAGCTGTGGAAGATCCCAGCGTTTCTTTGATCACAGGGGCAATGTTAATAAAAGCTTGCAAACTACGATTCAACTTTAAACATTCCTTTCATGGATTGTAATGTTTTGCCAGTATAGCGGTTATTTTTTATATCGACAACTTCCAATTTTTTTCGCCCCTGTTTATTAATCAATTCTTATAAATTGATTTGAAATATATTATAAACTCTGTTATTTTATGGGTAAACTAATTTACATTTTGTAAATTAGTAATAATAATTAGGAGGTTTTTATAATGAGATTGAAAGACAAAGTTGCCATCATTACTGGCGCGGCAAGCGGCATGGGTGCTGCAGAAGCGAAATTGTTCGCCAAAGAAGGGGCGAAAGTTGTAGCAACTGACGTGAATGAGGAATTGCTGCAAAAAGTGGCCGAAGAAATCAAAGCGGAAGGCGGGGAAGTGTTGGCTATCAAACATAACGTGGCTTCCGAAGAAGAATGGAAATCAGTTGTTGCAAAAGCCGTTGAAACATTTGGAAAAGTGGATGTACTGGTGAACAATGCGGGCATTTCAACCGATAAAACGCTTGCAAATATGACGATGGAAGAATGGAACCGCGTGATGGATATCAACTTGAACGGCTGTGTGATGGGAATGAAGTATACGATTCCTGAAATGCAAAAAGCGGGCGGAGGTTCAGTGGTCAACATTTCATCTATCGGCGGCATTGTCGGTATGGCCGGTTCAAGCCCATATACGGCGGCAAAAGGCGCATTGCGTGCATTATCAAAATCCGCTGCAGTGGAATACGCAAAAGATAAAATTCGTGTAAACTCTGTGCATCCAGGCATTATCGTGACGCCGATGACAGCACCGACAATGGAAGCGGCAATGCCATATTATAAAGCATTCACACAACTCCCATATTTCGGAGAACCTGAAGATGTGGCTTATGGCGTACTATTCTTGGCTTCCGATGAATCACGTTTTATGACGGGTGCCGAATTAGTGATTGATGGCGGTTGGACAGCGTTGTAATTTGTTTTTTCATTGATATTTTCATGCTACTATACAAGTAGTAGGTGATATCAATGAAACTGGACCCAAGACAGGCAAAATCGAAAGAAAAATTACATAGCGCATATTTATCTTTGATGAAAGATGGAAACGTGCAACTCACGATTCAGCAAATATGCAAAGAGGCCGGTTTGACGAGGCCGACATTTTATAAACTTTACAACGATATCAATGAGCTCAGAAGGGATCTATTCAATCATCTGTTGTTGCAGTTGAAGGAAGCCCTGACAATTCAATCCCCGAAACCACTGAAAGAAATGCCGAAAGAAGAAATGCCAAGAAACTTATTTTTGCTTTTTGAGCATATCCAAAATAATCGCATTGCTTATGAAACTTTTTTAATTCATCAACCGGATGCGTTATTTATTCAGGGCATTTTGGATATATTAAAGAGGTATGTGGAAGAAGGGATTCATTATGCCGAAACCCGTCAATATTTGCTGAGTGAAAATGAGGAATTGATCATTTCGTATATTGCGGGCGCCTATTTGGAAAGCATCCGATGGTGGATTACCACCAATTACAAATGCACTCCAAATGAAATGGCAGCCACGCTTATCGAATTATCGATAAATGGTCCATACATAAAGCGATTTAATTAGATGGTTTGATTGGCTTATCATCCATTAGGTGTCAGGCCTTTCACTAAAAAGAGGCTGGGACATAACTAATAAAGTGAACGAGCTGCAAAAAAATTTTTTGTAAAAAATTGATATCACAGAAAATTGATTGGAGTGACGGGGCGACTCCTGCGGGAACAGCCCGAGTCTCGAGACCCCGCAGGAGCGAAGGTTTGAGCTCCGAGGAGGCTCGAGCCGGGCCCGCGGAAAGCGTCCCCGGAACGGAAATCAATTTTCTTCAATTATCAAAAAAACACCATTTTTCTCCCGTGAGAAAATGGTGTTTTTTATCTTTTGTCCCAGCCTCTTTCTATATTATTTTTTTTGAATTGAAATTGTCCATGTAGCATCATCAATTTGCTCGAAATTGGTTACTGTATGCCCTTCTTCGGCAGCCCAACGTGGGATGGATTCGGTAGCTTGAGTACAGTCAAAATCGATGACCAATTCATCGCCCGAGTTAAGTTCTTTCATCGCTTCTTGTGCTTCAAGTAAAGGGAATGGACAAACCATGCCAAGTACTTCCAATTTTTTTCTCATCGCCGTTTCCTCCTTTAATTTTTGAGTGCAATTTCTTGTTGATTCAATGCATTAAACCGAGGCGGGTTGTTTTTCGAGTTTAACGGATTTGGCTTTTTGGCGTGGACGAACATAGACAAAATATGAAGCCGTCCAAGTGCCTAAAATCATGAAGAGCAAACCGATCCAACCTTGCCATGTCATAACGGCCGTCATCACCAAGCCGTTCCCGATTGAACAACCTCCGGCAAGACTGGCTCCAACTCCCATTAAATTACCGCCAATAAAACTGTTGATCCCCGTTTTAACATCCGGCATTCTAAAACGGAATTCATTGCTGCCCTTTGCCGCAATAAATGAACCTGCAAAAATACCTAAAACCAAAAAGACGCCCCAGTTGATAAATGTACTATCTCCAGTAGTTAAATACTGAAGGATATTCGCTGAAGGTGTCGTAATTCCAAGTCCGAATACGCGTCCGGTTGCCGCACTTAATGGCCAAGCAAGAAATGCGATAATTCCAATTAAAGAGGCTGTAGCAAACGGATTCCAACGTTTTTCAAATAAAATATGTGCCAAACCTGTACGTTTTGGTTTTAAAGTCGGAATTGCGATTTTTGGTTTTGTGAATTGTTTGTATAAAATGAAGCCGACAATCGCCGCAAATGGTATGACGAGGAACCAATGATTGATTCCGATGGTATCTGGAATGGAATTCGCAGGGAGCACACCAACTTGTTGGAACTTCTGATTAAATGGTGCGAGTACGCCGCTTTTCATGATTGTACTCATTAACATATAACCGGCTAATGCAATCCAGCTTCCAATGAGGCCTTCACCAGCACGGTACCATGTCCCCGTTGCGCAGCCTCCCGCCAAAATAATGCCGATGCCGAATATATAAGATCCAATGATGACAGAAACAATAGGAAATGCTCCTGCCGAATATTCGAAAACCCCCAAATCCATCAGCAAGAAAACGCCTATGCTTTGAATCGCAATAGCAAGCAGCAATGCATAGAAAATGCGGTTATTTTTCGCCAAATACATATCGCGAAATCCGCCGGTTAAGCAAAAACGTCCTCTTTGCATGACGAAACCTAACGCGGCCCCACAAAGTAGTCCAGAGATAATCATGTATGCCATATATGTTAACCCTCCTAATCTAATCTATAGTAAAAAGATATGAATATAATACATTCAGAAACACCAATAATCAATAATAAAAATAAATATAATAAAAATAAGAAAATTTACAAAATTAGTCCACTTTAATCATTAAATGTTGGTGAAGTGGAAAAATATCTCTTTCGGGAAGTTTGAACTTTTGAAAATTTTTCTAAAAAAAATCAATTTTTATTGAAATTTTTTGGGGATTTCCTCGTCTTATATTTAGAAAGAATTTTTAAATGAATAAGTAGAAAGAGGGAATTGATATTGAGATTGTCTGAAATTCATCCGATTTTCTATCACGCTCGCATCGAGCAAAAAAGACTTTTTCGAGCAATCACAGATTTCACGAACAGAAACCAGTTTGCCAAAACGCGAGATTTAACGACCACTTTCCCTTTTACTTGCAAAAAACATCAATCATTATTAAGAAGGAAATTGGGCAACAGTGATCCACAGTTGCAAGAAAATAAAATTACCAATTTAAAAATTGCGACAAGTAAAATTGACGGTGTCATCATCAGGCCAGGAGAGACTTTTTCCTTTTGGAAACTTGTGGGGAGAACAACGAAGTCAAAGGGATATATTGAAGGTATGCAATTAAAAATGGGGGAAGTAAAGACGGGAATTGGCGGTGGCATTTGTCAGCTGGCCAACTTGCTCTATTGGATGGCTCTACATACTCCCCTTGTTGTCGTTGAAAGACATCATCACAGTTTTGATCCGTTCCCTGATTCGGGCAGAACCCTCCCGTTCGGCAGCGGGGCAAGCGTTTTTTATAACTATGTGGATTTGCGTTTTTACAATCCAACAAATCAATCCTTTCAGATCAAAGTGTGGGTGACGGACAAACATTTAAAAGGCGCGATCTATACAGATACGGAAATGCCATGCTCATATCATATTGAGGAAAGAAATCATCAATTTTTGCAAAAAGACGGTAAAAACTATCGTCAAAATGAAATTTGGCGAAAAACATACGATAAAGTGACAGGGCAAATGATAAAGGAAGAATTATTGATTGAAAATTTCTCGGAGGTCAAGTATCCGATTCCCCCTGAGGCTTTTCAACATAGTGGATATGAATTTTGTGTGGTAGATGAAGCGTAGAAAGATGATAATAAAAAGTGCCAGGTACTTTAGTTAGGTACCTGGCACGACTCTTTTCATGAAATTTTAAAATTGTTTATATGTGTTCTTAGTTCTTCCGCTAAGTCTGTTAAAGATTTTGCAGAGGAATTGATTTCTTCCATGGAAGCCAATTGTTCTTCCGTAAATGCTGCAACATCTTCAGAGTTAGCGGCATTTTCTTGGGAAACTTTTGTAAGAATATTCATTTTTGCAACAATATCTTCCACGTTCGTATAAATCTGTTCCATTGTGTCTGTAATTTCTTCGATTTGTGGTGTAATCGAATGGGATGTTTCTATGATTTTTTTAAATTTTTCTGCTGTCGTTTCAGTGACGGTTAATCCTCGGTTCGTATTTTCCAGCACTTCATTCATTAATTTTACGGAAGTGTCCGTATCATTTTGAATGCTTCGAATAATTTCTTCTATTAATTTAGTGGAAGATTGAGATTGTTCAGCTAGATTTCTTACTTCATCCGCAACAACAGCGAAGCCTTTACCGTGTTCGCCAGCGCGAGCCGCTTCAATGGCCGCATTTAATGCAAGCAGGTTGGTTTGATCAGCAATGCCGCTGATAACACTTAAAATATTGCCGATTTCTTTTGAACGGGAAGATAATGATTGAATCATTTCATTGGATTTGTCGACAGATTCATGAATATGTTTCATTTGATTTACGTTTTCCACAACGGCTACTCTTCCATCTTCAGCTTCTTTTGAAGATTCTCTGGCAAGTTGTGTTACTTGTTTCGATTTTTCAGAGATGTTGGATATGCCGCTAAGAATATTTGTAAGCAATCTATCATTTTGTTCGATATGTTCATTGGCTTGTTCCGCTCCGCTTGCAATTTCTTGAACAGCGGCTGAAACTTGTTCTGTTGCATGAGCGGATTGGGTTGAACTTGCTGATAATTGTTCCGATGAAGAAGCCAAATGTTCAATCGTTTGCTTAATTTTTTTAATCATGCCTTCCAGATTGCTGATCATTCCGTTAAAACTGTTGCCGAGTTTTCCGATTTCATCTTTTGATTTTACTTGAACTTTCTGAGTAAAATCTCCTTCAGCGATTTTATTGGCAGAATGAACCAATGATTGGATTGGTCTGATTAATGAACGAACAATTAACAGGATTAATACGCTGCCAATGATGATGCTCGCAATCAGGATAATGATCGTATTTTGGAGAATTGGGAAAGCTCGATCGTTGATTTCACTGGAATACATAGTTCCAGCCAACTTCCAACCTGTTAAATCGTTGGTTGTAAAAAACATTTCTTTTTGTTTGCCGTTAAATGTATAACTGAAAGTGCCGGAATCTTGTTTATATAGTTTTTCATATTGGTTTTCATTTGGCATTTCTGAACCTTCATCCAGCTCCGGATGATAAACAATATTGCGTTTTTCGTCAGCAATAAAGGCATAACCGGACGTTCCGATTTTAATTTGGGAAGCAAAGTTTTTAATTGTATCTAGCTCTACATTAAATGCAACAACACCATGTCCATCTTTCGTTGTTTCGGCTACTGTGACAACTAATGTTCCAGTTGCTAAAGAGGTATAAGGTGCCGAAATAATCGCTTCACCTTTATGTTCCATGGCTTTTTGATACCATTCTCTAGTCCGTGGATCATAATCATCGGGGTTTTTCATTGAGGCAGGTGCATTAATGTATACTCCGTTTTCTGTTGCAATATAAACGAGGGATAAGTCATCATGAGTTGCTTTAAAACTCTCAAGGGCTTTTGAAATTTCTTCACTTACACCGATATTGGAATTTTCTACAACGGCGACTTTTGTGGCATCTAACGTCTCCGCTAAATAATCGACATTTTTTAATAATGGCGTAAAAAATGTCGTCACAATTTCATCCATTGAGTTCATAGAGGAAGTAGCGGATTCATTAAATTCATTTTCCACAACCTTTTGAGCATAGTGGTATGAAAGGACACCAACAATGACGGATGGTACAATTAACATTAGCAAAAAAGAGGTCCATAATTTGTTTTTCATTGATGAGTTGATTTTTGTTGCTTTCATAACATTTTCCTTTTCTATTATTTTTTTAGTGGCAACACACTAAAAGTATGCGATATTTTTATCGTATAGTTTTGGAATTTTTTAAGAATAAAAGAGTGTTTGATAATAATTTTTTAACATCGATTTTATCAAGTATTTCAATTTTTCAAAAATTATATCAGTATAATTATTGCGTTTTTATAAATAAAAAAGCCTGTAAGTATATTTACAGGCTCTGAAGATTGTTTCTTTTTTCAATTTGAATGGTCATATGATGCAATGAAAAATCATCGTGAAGCATCTTCTGGATTTTTCTTAATACAACTTGCTCATCCGCATCTTGTGAAACAATTACGTGGCATGTAAATGAAGGGTAGTCGGAAGTGATCATCCACAGATGCAAATCCGCCACTTCTTGCACTTCTTCAATCGTAAGCAATTTTTCTTTAATCATGAGGGTTGATAATTCCTTCGGTGCCGCTTCCATAAATATGTTGAATGATTCCCTCACCACCCGGAACCCACTGGTACTAATGACTATGGCCACAATCATGCTGGCAATGGGGTCCGCCAATTTCCATCCGAAAAGCAGGATTAAGATCGCAGCGGTAATCGCGCCAACAGATCCGAGCATATCCCCGAGCACATGGAGAAATGCGCTTCTCACATTTAGATTATCCTCATTTCCTTTGTTTAAAATAAGAGCAACCGCAATGTTTACCAATAAGCCAATCACCGCTACAATCAACATTCCCATGCTGGCGATTTCCGGCGGTTTCGTAATGCGGTGGATCGCTTCGATCACGATAATAATGGCGATACCAATCAATGTCATCCCGTTCAGGAGGGCGGCAAATATTTCAATTCTGCGGTATCCGTAAGTTTTTTTGCTGTTAGCCTCCTTTTGGCCAATGATGATGGCAAATAAACTGAAACCCAATGATAAAGAATCCGTCAACATATGTCCGGCATCGGACAGCAAAGCCAAACTGTTTGTGATCAGTCCCCCAACCACTTCGACAAGCATAAAACTGGTAATAAAAATAAAAGCCCATTTTAGAGCATTTTTATTTTTATTATCTTCGAGCTGACCGTGGTAATTAAGATGATTTGGATCCATCATAAATAACACTTCTTTCCATTCGTCTTTATTTTTTATCATAGCAAATAAAAGGTGGAAATAATTTGTATTTTTTAGGTAAAATCTCATCTTCATATTATAGTATGCCGCGCCCCTTTTTGGTAATCAAATCAACCTGCAGTTGATGAATGTTCAAAAACGTAACTATTATTTGATATAAATTCGTTCCCTTTTTCATTAAGATAAGAATAAAGGATGATGATAAATATGGATCATTTTCAATTTACAAAGATTTTTGCAAATCGTCGAAAAGAATTGAAGTTGACACAGGCACAAATCGCTGAATATATAGGGGTTTCAAGAGCGGCGGTTTCCAAATGGGAAAAGGGGCAAAGTTATCCCGACATTACACTGTTGCCCAAATTGGCGAAATTATTCCATCTCTCAATTGACGAATTATTGGGTTACAATTCCCAGATGACCAAAGATGAAATACGGCAAACCTACATCCGGCTTTCAAAGGAGTTTTCAAAACAGCCTTTTGAACTGGTTGAACAAGAAATTGAGGAACTATTGAAGGAATATTATTCCTGCTTGCCATTTGTTCTAAAAATGGCACAACTTTATTTAAATTACGCTCCCAAATCGCCTGATCGGCAAAAAACATTGAACAGAGTCATTCAACTTTGTTCCCAAGTAAAAATGTTCAGCAAAGACTTTTTGCTCATTAACGAAGCGACGATGATGGAGGCCGTTGCATTATTGCAATTGGGGAAACCGGAAGAGGTTTTGGAATTATTGGGAAATGATATAAATCATCCTGTGGAGGCCAACCAGCTCATTGCAACTGCCCATCAAATGATCGGAAATTCAAAGAAGGCTAAAGAAATCATCCAAGTCAGTTATTATCAAAATTTGGTGCAACTGGTTTCCTATGCAACGGAAAGCATGATGATGGAGATGGAAAACGGGGATTATGTGGAGGAAACGGTTCAAAAAATTCACCGGCTTATTCAGCTCTTTGATTTGGAAAGCCTTCATTTCAATACTTGTCTGATTTTCTACTATAAAGCTGCCGCAGTATTTGTTTTAAAGGGTCTCCAAGAACAAGCGATGGAGATGCTGCAATGTTACGCAAAGCTTTGTATAAAAATAAAATTTCCGATGAAGCTGCAAGGAAATTCTTATTTTTATTTAGTGACCGATTGGATAGAAAAAACATCCGTCATTGGCGGAGAAGCTCCGAGGGATGAACAATCCATTAAAAAGGATTTGGTGCTGACCATTTGGAACGATCCAATTTTTGCACCTCTGAAAGAAATCAACGAATTTAAAGCAATGATGCTTAATTTGGCATGTCATTTAAAGGTGGAGGAGGTTCTAAAATGATGGACATCAATTGGGCGTTAGTGGCCCCGCTGTTTGTAATTCAAGTTGTTTTGCTGATTGTTGCGCTGGTGGATTTAATCCGCATTGAGTCGACGAACGGGCCGAAGTGGCTATGGGCGTTGGTTATCATTTTTATTAATATCCTTGGACCAATTGTGTATTTTATTTTTGGGAGGAAATCATGATTACCGTTCAACATTTAACCAAAAG
Organism: Ureibacillus sp. FSL W7-1570; assembly: GCF_038593265.1. Taxonomy (GTDB): domain Bacteria; phylum Bacillota; class Bacilli; order Bacillales_A; family Planococcaceae; genus Ureibacillus; species Ureibacillus suwonensis. The sequence goes on along the minus strand of NZ_CP151979.1, from coordinate 1,824,070 downwards.
TTTTGGTACGCAAACTGTGGTATCGGATGTTTCGTTCACCCTTGAAAACGGTTCTTTTACGGCGCTGATTGGTCCAAATGGCGCCGGGAAAACAACCATATTGTCCATGCTCGCCGGCTTATTGAAACCAACCAAGGGAACCGTGAGCATGGAGGGGATCAAGGATATCCGAAAGGAAATCGGATTTTTGCCCCAATATCCGCAATTTTATCCATGGCTGACGGGTCTGGAATTCATTGAAATGACGGCAAAGTTGAGCGGGATTTCCGCAAAGGATGCCAAAAAAGAAGCGGAAAAAGTTTTGGAATTTGTCGGCCTTAAAGACGCCATCCGCAAAAAAACATCCCAATATTCCGGCGGTATGAAACAACGGCTTGGCATTGCCCAGGCAATTGTCCATAAACCGAAACTGCTGTTATTGGATGAACCTGTATCTTCCCTCGACCCGGTTGGAAGAAGGGAAATCATGAATCTGTTGAAACAATTGCAGCTTGATTCCACAATATTGTACTCAACCCATATTTTAAATGATGCGGAAGAAATGACCGATCAACTTCTTTTTTTGAAAAAGGGACAGGTTGTGGAAAAAGGTTCTTTAAACGAGATTCGGGAAAAATTTGATGTGCCCCGTATTCGAATTCAATTTGCGAAAGTTGAAGAAGCTACCGGTTACGCTTCTCAAACAAAATGGTCCACTGAGGTGGAAGGAACCGTTGTTTATATCCATATAAAAGATCATTTCCCCACAATGCAGCAAGTGATGGGGGAACTATCCAATTCCCCATTTACGGTATTAAAGATTGAACGGGAACTGTTGACCCTTGAAGAGATTTTCATGAAGGTGGTATCGCCATGAGGACATTCACCACACTATTTCAAAAAGAATTGCGGGAAAGTTGGCGCAGTTTCAAGTTTTTGTGGATGCCGCTCCTTTTTATATTTCTTGGCATCTCGGATCCTATCATGAATTATTATATGGAAGATATTTTAAATGCGGTGGGAAATTTACCGGAAGGATTCACCATGACATTTCCTGATTATACGCCTGCGGATATTTTGCTCGCTTCCACTGGCCAGTTTCAGTCGATCGGTCTTATTGTACTCGTGATACTTGCGGCGGGGATGATCAATCGGGAGAGGCAAAATGGAACGGCCCTTTTCTTATATGTGCGGCCCATTTCATTTACAGCTTTGTTTTTCAGCAAATGGGCGGCAATAAATTTGCTTGCCGTTTTCAGTGTTATTTTAGGTTATGGGGCGAGCATGTATTATACAGCCATTTTATATGGTACTGTGAAGCCCCTTCTTTTTATTCAAATGGTTGCAAGTTATTGTGTCTGGATTTTCTTTGCAACGACCATTGCCCTTATGTTCAGTGCCATGTTCAAAACAGCCCTTTCCATCACATTCACGGTGATCCTTTTGCCTATTGGCGTTCTTATCCAGTCATTGATAGGACAGTTTTGGAACGTTTCACCATGGAAATTGGCGGATTACAGTGTCCAATTATTAACCCAAAGCGAAAACGAATATTATTTGAAAACATTGGTGTTAACAATCGTTTTAACGGTCATCTTTATAATCATCGGTGTCCTATTCACCCGGAAAAATGCTTCGACAGTTAAAATCTAAAAAAGTTGGAAGACCTTTTTCATCATCGAGAAAAGGTCTTCCGCTTCATTAATAGCCCCAATCGATTACTTGCCATTTTCCTGTTTTACTGTTTCGCTTCAATATCCACATCCAATCCGTATAGGTTGAATCAGGATTAAATCCTTGATTGATGCTTGACGGGCCGGTTTTGAAATTGGAAAACAGGATGATCATATCTTCTTTTTTCAGGCTTTTTCTCACTTCATCACCGGAATTCACATAAACTTCAATTTCTTTTTCGTAGTCCTCTTCGGAATACCATAACTTTGTCAAATGGCATCCTTCGAAAGATTGGAACTGTTCTTTTACTGCTTCCATTGCCTCATGAATTTCTTCTTCGGTAAAGTGCCTCGATTTCTCCATTTCAATAACGGCATCTTTTGTTTCCCCATTTTTCGCGCACGCTGTTAAGACAAAGATAAGGCAAATGAATCCCAGAAAATACACCCACTTTTTTGCGTTCATATAGAATCCCCCAATTCAATTCATTTCTTAATAAGACAATATGAATCAAAAATGAGTTCCAAAAAATATGAATTCAACACTTTGAAAATAGTACAACCTGTTATATGCTAATATAATTGGATGGATGTAAAATCAAAAAATTACTATAAGGAGTTATAAAATGAAAAAGATATTAAACTCTTTCATTTTGACGATGGCCGCCATTATTATGATGGTTGGTTGCACAAGTATTGAACCGTCAACAAACGGCAGTGATCAAACAGTTGAACAATCCGCAACGAAGGAGAGATCCGCCGAAACCATTACCGAACGTTTTCCAGGATATAAACTGATAGAAGTGGATGGAGGGGATTTGTCCGGGCATCGCGAACCCAACGTGGTAGTGGATATTGGCTTTGGCGATCGGGAGTACTGGGCATTTACGAACGAATACGGGCAGCTTGTAAGGGTGATTGCCGATGAAATCATTTTGCAGGATGACCGCACAGAACCTGTCACATCATCCGGAAGATATTATGATGATGAAGCGAAAGTCCTTGGCGTCGAAAGACCGGATTTGGATGAAGGGCATGTCATTGCCGATTCTTTGGGAGGGGTATCCAATGCATATAACATTACACCGCAAAATAGCACACTGAACCGGCATGGCGATCAGGCCTATATGGAAGATGTGATTCGTAAAGCGGGGGGAGCAACGGATTTTGAAGCGATCATTACATATCCAAATACAACAACACAAATACCTTCCCATTACAAATACACTTACACGGTGAACGGGCATAAGGTTGTGGATGAATTTGATAATGTGGATCCCGATAAAGTAAACGAGTCGCTTGGATTGACCCGCAATAAAAATTCGAAATCAGCCGGTTCCAACAAAAAAGGGGATATTTCCGCGATCGATACAAACGGTGACGGCCAAGTATCCATAAAAGAAGCGAAAGCGGCAGGATTCAAGATGCCGATTACGAAGGATCATTGGCTCTACCCTTATATGCATGATGCGGATCAAGACGGTTTGGTAGGAGAATAATCTGCATTGACGATAAAAGATAACGGTTGTTTGTGCGGATCGGTTTGTAAACAGAAAAAGCTCTGCAATCCTGGTTGGATTGCAGAGCTTTTGATTCTTATTAAGATAAAACTTTAAATTGACTTACTTCTTCCTGAAGCATACGGGCGCCATCGCTCAAAGATTTTGCAACATCATTGATTTCATTCAAGCTGGCTGTTTGTTCTTCAACAGAAGCATAAACCGTATTTGACTGTTCCGCCGCATGATTAGCCAAATTCGCCATCTCTGAAACGGAGGCGGCGACTTCTTCCGTGCTTGCCGAAATTTCTTCTGTGGAAGCGGAAATTTCTTCAATTTGAGATGACATGGTTGTAATGGCATCCAAAATGTCGTTGAAGGCCACTTGGGCATCTTGCAAGTATTCCACACCTTGATCGACGTTTTGGACAGTTAGGTTCACACTGTTTTCCACTTCTTTTGTACCGGTTTGAATTTGTGAAGTAAGTTCAATAATTTTTTGAGCCGAGTTCTTAGATTCTTCTGCAAGTTTCCGGACCTCGTCTGCCACAACGGAAAATCCTTTTCCATGTTCACCCGCCCGTGCAGCTTCAATTGCAGCATTAAGGGCCAACAAGTTTGTTTGCTCCGTTATATTCGTTATTACATTGGTGATGTTTTCGATTTCCGCTGATTGGCTGCTTAAATGTCTTATTTTTTCTTTGGTTTCATAGGATGATTGTTGAATCACTTTCATTTGTTGTTCGACTGTTTTTATTGTTTTGCCGCCTTCTTCAGAAATGGAACGGGTATTGATCGTTTGTTCCAACAGGGTTTGAGCGGCTTCTGCGATTCTGCCGACTCCTTTTGCTGTATCGTCAGTTGCAGCCGCGCATTCCTGGCCGGTAGCCGCCGCTTTGGAGCCGTTATTTGCAAGAAGTTCCACTGAATTTGCGACATCTTTTGAAGCGTGGGCGATTTCTTGAGTGCTGGCAGCCAATTGTTCGGCGGCCGCCGTCGTTTGGGAAACATTTGCCGATACGTTGCCGATTAAGTGGGCAAGGTTATTTTTCATTGTATTGAAGGCTTGTGCCAAATCATTTATTTCATCTTTTGTTTTCACGGATACATCTTCTTCGCGAAGATCCCCGGTAGCCATCACTTTAGCCGCTTTTGTCAATTTATTTAAAGGAGCAGAAATATTTCTTACAATAATGATGGTTAATAGAATCGAAACGATTGCCGATAAAGCCGCAATCACTATTTGAATGATTATGCTTATCTCCGCATGGGATGTAGTGTCCGCTTTTGTTGTATTCATTTGTTCTGTTTGGAAATCAATGATGGTATTGATTGCATCCTGAATCGCTACATTCGCCGGCACCGCATTATTAAAAAGCACATCATAAGCCTCGTCTAACTGTTTTTTATCGACATAATCAATCACTTGATCGACATATTCACTGTATAATTGTTGCTGTTCTTTGACGATTTTGAATTGCTCGATCATGGAAGCATCCCGGAATAAAGATTCGATTTTTTCGACCGTTTCAGCAACAATTTTCCTTTGTTCATACAACTTTTCCAAGTCTTCATCGCTCTGGCGCAATACATAAGATCTGAGATACAAACCTTGCAGAGAAGAAGCGTTTTGAATTTTCCCGACTTCAACGACCTTATGCACTCGATCGTCAATTAAGTAAGAATAATCGTCATTCACTTTTGAAATTTGGATGGAAGAATAAGTTGCAAGAACGATTAAAATGAAGATAATTGTACCGAAGCTTGCAAGTAACTTGGTTTTGATTGACATATTTGTTCACTCACTCCGTTAATTTTTTGATATTTTATAATGAAAAAATTTGTAAAACAAAAATAAATAATAAAACAAAAGAATAAATATGGGTATTTTAACCCTATAATATAAAACCGTATAATTAGGTAAAAATACTCATTTTAATGGTATAAAAAAAGTCTAAGTTTATTGCAATTATAATTTCGACAGAATGAAATAGAATTTAATAGGAAAATTGATTTTTACCGTTTTTTCATAACTAATAAAGTAAATTCCGGTATAAGTAAGCCAAAATGATCCGTTATTGATGACTATAAGAAATCAGGTCCGGTAATCCTCCGCACAGCCCCCTGATTTTGAGCCGATTGAAATATGGAATTAAATAAGTAAACGGCGATTCAATCAGAAGAATCGCCGTTTTTTTTGTTGAAAAACATGTTGAATCAATTAAAACTATTTCAATCTAATTTAGAAATGACTTTTTATACGGTTGCATCTATGATTTCGTAATCATAAAAATTTTTCATTTATAAAGATTTTTCTTAAGTTTTACAAAATATAAACTATAAAAAAACATATCTAAAAAATAAAAGTTTTATCGATAAAAAAATAGGCTCCGTTTGACGGCAATGGTTGATCATTAGAGGAAGGTGGAGAAATGAAAAATACCTCAACAAAAATACATAAATTCAGTATTCGTAATTTCCATGTGAAAATACTTGTCTTTATGACCTTAATCTTGATTATTTCTTCTATGTTAATTGGAGTAATTTCTTATCAGTCTGCAAAGAAAAAATTGGAATCACAAATATTGGATGATATTTCGGATAATGTATCGATGATGAATATCGTCATTAACGATGTGATTGAACCTAAAATAACGGACATTCATGTACTCACAAATCAAATGAAAACATCCAAGTTCCAAGAGACGGATCAACTGGAAATACGGAAATGGCTGGATTTTTATCAGGAATCGCATCCGGAAGTTGCCGGTGTTTATTTAGGAAACGAAGATGGGAAGTTTGTAAAGGAGCCGGCGGAGTTGGGGGTTCCGGAAGGATACGATCCCAGAAAAAGAGATTGGTATAAACAGGCGATGGAGCAAAAAGGCGAAGTGATTATTTCCGAACCCTATGTTGCGGCAAGTACAGGCGAAATGGTAATCACCATTTCAAAAACAGTCAACGATGGTAAAGGCGTAGTGGGCATTGATATCAATCTGAATAAATTGCAAGAAGTAGTCAAAGATATACATATTGGCAAAGAAGGCTATGGTTTTGTTATAGACGATAACAACAAATATATTGCCCATCCCAATGCTGAGTTGGGAAGTGAAGCGAAAGGATCGGTTTTTGAAAAACTGCATGAAAAAGAGAGGGGTCAGTTAAACGAACAATTAAACGGAAAATCCGTCGCAATAGTGTATGTGACGAATGAACTGACCAAATGGAAAATCGGCGGGTTGATCGACAAAAAGGAGATAGATGAAGCTAACGCGTCCATTCTGTACACCTCTTTGATGGTGGGGATCTTTGCGATCATTTGTGGAACGATTGCGGTGGTCTTCATCATTTCGTCTGTGAGCAAACCGATTAAACAAATCGTTGAATTATCGGCAAAAGTCAGCAAAGGGGATTTGACCCAATATGCGGCAATACGGTCCAATGACATTATCGCCAAATTGGGAAATGCTTTTAATGAAATGATTGATGGTTTACGTACACTCACCAACCGAATTGATGAAACAGCTGAAAATGTCGCCGCTACGGCAGAACAGCTGTCTGCAAGTTCCGAAGAAACAAGCGCCGCGACAGAACAAGTGGCCAACTCCATTCAAGAGGTATCAAGAAACGCAGAGGTGCAAACCAATACGGTTGAGAAAGTATCCCAAATTTTTAAAGAAGTTTCACGTGGCGTAACATACATTGCGGAGCGTTCATCAAAAGTAACGGATCTTTCCCATCAATCCGTTGCAGAGGCGGATGAAGGCGGAAAAGCGATGTCTAAAACAATGGAACAGATGAAATTTATTCATTCATCTGTCAGTGAATCACAAGATATCATCCAATCTTTATATGAAAGTTCCAAGGAAGTGAATGAAATCTTAAAAGTGATTACCGATATTGCGGATCAAACGAATCTTCTTGCGTTGAACGCAGCCATTGAAGCGGCCCGTGCAGGCGAACATGGCAAAGGTTTTGCGGTTGTTGCCGATGAGGTAAGAAATCTTGCTGAACAGACACAAAATTCGGCGAAGGAAATTCATGCGATTATCGAAAAAATTCAAGCGGATACGGAAAATACAGTGAAGACGATGGAACGGATTACGACAGATGTAAAAGACGGAGTGGTGATTACTGAAGAAGCCATTGGGAAATTCAATCGGATTCTACAAACAACGAAGGAAATTTCACCGCAAATGGAGGAAGTTTCTACAGCCGTTTCGGAGATGTCCAGTGCCATTCGAAATGTTGGTCTGGAGATGGAAGGAATTGTGGAAGTGGCACAAGAAAATACCGCCGCTTCCCAAGAAGTGGCTGCATCTGTGGAAGAACAATTGGCGGCAATGCAGGAAATTTCCGCTTCTGCCCAATCGCTTTCTTCCATGGCCGAAGATTTGAAATCAGCCATTTCAAATTTCAAATATTAAAAGGAATGGGAGCTTCTCTGGGGAATAACCCCCGAGAAGCTCTTTTCATGCCATTTTAGACATTGGCAGCTTTCTTCAGTTTGTTGAAATCCGGACGAAGTCTTTTTCATTATTGGTTGATTTATATTATATTAATTAACGGAGAATATAGAATATCCATACTTTTACGTTTGATAACAAACAAGAAATCATGTTATAAGAATATGTAAATAATCGAGACTGTTTCAAGATTATCATCATGAGAGGAATTGAGGTTTGAATGAAAGAGAATTTTTGGTTGAATTTGCCTCGACCATTTTTTGTATTGGCCCCAATGGAAGATGTAACAGATGTGGTATTCCGCCATGTGATTAGCAAAGCGGGCAGACCGGATGTATTTTTCACCGAATTTACAAATACGGACAGTTATTGTCATCCGGATGGCCGGAAAAGCGTACGGGGACGTTTATTATTTACAGAAGATGAGCAGCCGATTGTGGCGCATATTTGGGGAGACAAGCCGGAATATTTCCGCCAGATGAGTATTGGCATGGCTGAAGAAGGATTTAAAGGGATCGATATTAACATGGGCTGTCCGGTGCCGAATGTCGCATCACGGGGAAAAGGCAGCGGACTTATTTTACGGCCGGACGTGGCAAGTGAATTGATCCAGGCGGCCAAAGAGGGCGGGCTTCCTGTGAGTGTGAAGACACGGTTGGGTTATACAAGCATCAGCGAATGGGAAGAGTGGCTCACTCACATTCTCAAACAAAAGATTGCCAACCTTTCCATTCATCTGCGGACAAGAAAGGAAATGAGCCAAGTACCTGCCCATTGGGAACTTATTCCGGAAATTAAGAAACTTCGGGATCGTATTGCGCCTGAAACGGTTTTGACAATCAATGGCGACATTCCTGACCGTCAAACGGGACTTGAACTTGCAGAACGATATGGTGTGGACGGAATTATGATCGGAAGGGGCGTATTTAAAAATCCTTTTGCCTTTGAAAAAGATCCGAAAGAGCATACCGTTCAGGAATATTTAGATTTATTGAGATATCATTTAGATTTGCATGACAAGTTTATCGAAGAAATACCACGTTCCATTACAGCGCTCCATCGCTTCTTCAAAATCTATGTAAAAGGCTTCCGTGGGGCAAGTGAGTTGAGAAACCGCTTGATGAATACAAAATCTACGGAGGAAGTAAGAGCGTTGCTGGAAGAAATGGAGCAGCGGATTGATTTATCGGCTTATGTAAAATAAAGCACCTGTCCAAGAGGCTGGGACATAACTAATAAAGTGAACGAGCTGCAAAAAGAATTTTTGTAAAAAATTGATTGGAGTGACGGGGCGAGTGCTCCTGTCGCGCACGCTTAGTCGCAAAGCAAAAGCTTTCCTGCGACGAGCCCTCTCGAGACCCCGCAGGAGCGAAGGATTGAGCTCCGAGGAGGCTCGAGCCGGGCCCGCGGAAAGCGTCCCCGGAACGGAAATCAATTTTCTTCAATTATCAAA